>JAMCZK010000038.1 GCA_023485685.1 Chloroflexota bacterium
ATCTTCGAATACATCGAGGGTTGGTACAATCCCAAACGTTTGCACTCCACACTCGCCTATCAGAGCCCCTTGGAGTTCGAGCAGAATTATGGACATTAATCGTGTCCACAAAAATGGGGCAAGACCAGGCTTTACGTCGCCGCTTCGGAATGACAAGGGAGGAGGAGGCGGGGATTTTTCTTTAAGCAAGTCTCATAGACGAACAGACCCCTTCGTGAGTTCTTTAACAAGTTTTTGGATGAACAAGTTATTCGGAAGGACGTTATAAGGGTTTCCTCACGCTTAGCCGAAGGCTAAGCTCAGGGCAGGCTCTCGCTTTCTCGGGATTTCCTGGGGTAACGACTTTTAGCGCCGCTTCGGCGAAACAATGGGAAGAGGACTAGAATGTAAATCCCGCAAGCTTGGAAGGAGAAGGGATGATGGTGTTCCTGTATTTGATTGCAGTGGTCGCGGTGGTAGCGATGTGGCGAGGTTTGTGGGGGTTGATGGATTTGTATTTGTGGCGCAACAATCCGAAGTTAAGCTATTGGGTCTCCTTCGTAATTGGCTTTGTCATAATCGCCATTGTACTTTTGCAAGTGATGAAGTAAAAGAGAATCCGCAAATAAGCAGATTTTGGAATCGCGGTCACCCGCGGTCATTGTCCGAGCGCTAATCGCCGGCCTCGCCGGCGCGCATCGGCACCGCTACCACGACCACGCGGTGAGTGTTGCTCTCGTAAGGCCAGCAGGTAATCAGTGTGATGCGTTCATCTTCGGTGGTCTGGATCCATTCCGCATTCGCCAGACGAACCTCGAGCGGCTGATTGCGCTCGGGCAGGACAGCTGTGAAAACCACGAGGTAACGGAATTCCTGGTCGCCGGAAAACACAATGATTTCGTCGCCAGTCTGCAGGCGGTAAACGTCGCGGAAGACCTCACCCTTGATATTGTGGTGGCCGTTAAGCACGGTGTTGCCTGGGACGCCAAGACCCACCGAGGTATTGTGCCAGCCCACGGCGCGGTAATCGGGTGCCAGCCACTGTTGGTAAATCTTGCCTTCAAATTGCACCGGCTCTGATTCAACAGGAATGATGCTGGAATCCAATTCAATGGCCGGGATCACGATGCGGTCGGGCGGCAAGCCGGGATCGGCTGTGGGCTGAACGTCCTCCAATTCGGCTTCGGGAGTGGGAAAGGGTTGCGCCTGCTGATCATCGACAGCAACCAGCGCCGGGTCGGCCGTTCCTTCTTCTTCATAGACCGGCAAGAAGCCCGCCTCCAGTTGATCGTCTGCAGCCAGGTCCAAGGTGCGGGGCAAGACAATTACGTCAACGATGCTCTTCCCAAAGGCGAACAGCACTACCAGGAATCCGAAGAACACCAGCAAGACGACGGCTTGGTTGGAGTGACTCTTGGGTTGAGGAGAGGAGGATTGCATGTGTTAGAGCTGGAACGTAAACGCCTCAGAATATAACTTTTTTGTCACTCCTCGCTTCGCTCGGAGTCCCTTTAGTCAAAGAAATCCAATGTTATGCCTTCGAATGCCTCAAGGCATTCCTCCCATTCGCTGCGCTCAGGGCATGCTTCGGTCAGCGCCGTTAAAAAGCGGCGCTAGGCGCCCTTGTCGGAATGACATACGAAGGATTATTTTACGTCACCGAAAACAAAACGGGGCATCTGATAAATCAGGATGCCCCGAATTTTTTATCCAACCCGGCTGACTCAGTCCTCGTATTCCTCTTCTTCTTCCTCGTCCTCAGGGCTGCGGTCCATCTTGATACCGATGCCGAGCAGGATGAGGGCGAAGCCGAAGATGCCGAGGCCCAGATTGAGGAACATGCTGTCCCGGAAGATGGCGGGCAACTCGATGCCGGTGACCGGGATCAGTACTTCGGGCGTGGAGGTCGGCGTCGGCGTCGGGCTGGGTTGCTCGCCGCAAGCCACGCCACTGTTAGTCCCGGTGATAGTCTTGGTGGCGCCATCCACGGGGTCGATCCACATGATGGCCAGCGTGTTGGGCAGCAGCCCGTCGATCGGCTGGTCAAAGTTGACGACGCTGTTGGCGGGCACTACCAGCGGGCCGCCGGAGGCAGATCCGCCCACCACCCACCAGACGATGTTCACTGGGTAGGCATTGGCGTTGCTTACCTGCCAGTTCAGCGCGACGCCTGGGTTGTTGGTGCACGGACCGAAGAGTGTCAGGCCACCGGTTACCGGGATGAATACAGTGGCTGTAGGTGTGAAGGTGAAGGTAGCCGTTGGCGTGTTGGACGGTGTAAAGGTGCTTGATGGCGTAAAGGTAATGGACGGGGTCAGCGACGCGGTTGGGGTGTTGCTCGGAGTAAATGTATTGGTCGGCGTATTGGTAGGAGTGAAGGTATTGGTTGATGTCGGCGTATTGCTGGGTGTCGGCGTGAAAGTTGGCGTGTTGCTCGGCGTCGGGGTATGTGAAGGAGTAAGTGTATTGGTAGGCGTATTGGAGGGGGTCGGCGTGTTCGACGACGTGGGTGTGTTCGACGGGGTGAACGTGTTGGTCGGCGTCGAGGTGCTGGACGGCGTTGGCGTCGGGCTCAATGTTCCCGTGGGTGTATTAGTCGAGGTGGATGTATTCGTCGGCGTTGGAGTATTGCTTGGCGTCGGCGTGTTGGTTGGAGTATCAGTGGGCGTGTGTGTGTTGGTAGGCGTTGGCGTGTTGCTCGGCGTAGGTGTGTTAGTCGGCGTATTGGATGGTGTGGGAGTGTTCGACGGCGTTGGCGTATTGGATGGCGTGAACGTACTCGTCGGCGTATTGGTCGGCGTGTGAGTATTAGTTGGCGTCGGCGTATTGCTTGGCGTCAAAGTGTTCGTCGGAGTGTTGGTAGGCGTGAAGGTATTAGTCGGCGTCGGTGTGTTACTGGGTGTCGGCGTGAAAGTTGGCGTGTTGCTCGGCGTCGGGGTATTGCTGGGTGTCGGCGTGAAGGTCGGTGTATTGCTCGGGGTCGGGGTGTTCGACGAAGTGGGTGTATTGGTAGGCGTGTTCGTTGGAGTCGGATACCCGTAGCAGAAGGTGACGTGACTCAACCCATAAGGCTGACCATTGTTGGGATTAATTGGGGCATGCAACCCGGTATCTGAAGTGGCAGGCGGCGAATAAGTGTAAATGTTTACGCTAGGACCGCCTTTGACAATCACGGCGTTTATTCCAAGAGTTGCGCTCCAGTCGAAGTAGGCGCCGCTCACGGAAAGCGTCACAGAATAACCGTTGCCAAGATCATAGGTGCCGCTGTTAACCGGCTCGATCTTCTTTCCCACCGGACCATAACCTAAATCCACGCAACTGGGATTGAATTCGGTCGGGGTAATCGACGGAGTAGGAGTATTGGTCGGGGTATTGCTGGGAGTGGGGGTGTTCGATGGCGTAGGGGTGTTCAACGATGTGGGTGTATTACTCACCGTCGGCGTATTGGTTGGCGAGTTCGTCTTTGTAGGCGTACTCGTAGGCGTTTTGGTTGGACTTGGTGTCATGGTTGGTTCAGGTGTATTAGTTGGTTTTGGGGTCTCAGTTGGCTTTGGGATCTCAGTCGGCGAAGGAGTCTGACAGTGATCCTCATTCACGCCCCCTTTAGAAGGGCCGTGTTCCTCGCAGTCTTTCCCACTGGCAGGCGCCGGGTCTGTGCGGCACGGTTCCCCGTTATTGCCATGCGCACATTCGCCTTGCCCAGGCGGGGCAGTCGTCGGAGACAGATCAGTCCCAGCTGTGGCAGAAAAAAATTGAACAACAAGCAAAACAGAAACCAGGCCAAAAGCGGCCAAAGCTATCAATCCGAAATTTAAGAACTTGGTGAAGGAGAGCTGTTTCATTTATTCCGCCGCCAACTGGTACCCGTAACGAGTCTTGTTCAAAATCAACTCAGGCTTGCCGGGGTTTTTCTCCATCTTCTGCCGCAGTAAATACACAATCCACTTGATGCGTTCACGAATCTTTTCGTTGTCGTCTCCCCAAACCTCTTTCGCCAACATCTCATAAGAAACGGGCTTGGGATGTTGCCTGGCCAGCACTTCGAGCACGGCGAATTCACGCGGGGTCAAATCAATCAGGCGCTCGCGATAGGTGACCTGGCGTGTTTCCAAATCCAGGGAGAGACCGTTGTCCGGAAAGACTAATTTGGATACCGGCGTCTTAGGCCCCGAGCGGCGCAGAGCGGCCTCCACGCGGGCCACGACTTCGTCGCCGATGAATGGCTTGGCGACGTAATCATCGGCGCCCTCCCTCAGTCCACGTACCACGCTTTCTTTTTGCGTCAGGGCCGAGAGGATGATGATGGGCGCGTCGGTGATGGCGCGCAGTTGGCTTAGCGTCTCCCAGCCGTCCATCTGTGGCATCATCAGATCCAGCAGGACGATATTGGGGTTGGTTTCCATCCACTTGCGGATGGCCTGTTTGCCATCCATGGCGCCCACGACGTTCATACCGGCGCGGCGCAAGGTGAGCTTGAGTAAATCCAGCGTGTCAGGATCGTCTTCGACGACCAGCACCACGCGCTGGTCGCCCAGTTCCTGGACAGTGTCCAAGTCCAAGCCGGCGGCCTGGACCGCGCCGTTTGAGCCAAATGCGCCTGTAAGTTCCTTTTCGGCTGCCATTCTTGTATTTACGATCGTTACCAAATCTTTCCTTTTTGCAAAGAACCCCCCATATAAGGGAGGATCATCGAAAATTAGCTTATATCTGGCGATAATTTCTACTAATTTTCAACTGTTTTTCGACTATTTCTAACCAACATAATACCATAAACTTGCGAAAATGCAAGGTGTTAGCTGAATTGCTTGCAATTTTTTAAGGTGAAAGCAGGGTGAGCCAGATTTATTCTTCTAGTGAAACGACTGGTTTGTTGCCGCCCCCGTAGATTTGGTCGGGGTCGTAATTCAAGGCAAGCTCCCCATTTCCGGTCACATTGAGTGTGTTGACAATCAGCTGGGCATTCAAGACCGTATTGGCGCCGTTTCCGGTTAAATTCCCCGTGGAAAGGGCCCCATAGATCGTTCCGGTGGTGCTGACCATTCCGTTGCCTGTGATTGAAATTGTGCTGACATTGGCCTGAGCCATAAACAGCATCATTCCCTGATAGTCGCCGGACGCTGGGGCGCTGATGTCGAAATTCCCATTTCCGCTAATGCTGAAATCACCATCTTCCATATAGATCATGACTTCATTTGCAGTTAAGCTCGCATTGCCCGAAACACTGAAATTGCCGCCATCCACATAATAGATCCCCGGATTCAAGGTCAGAATTGCATTGCCCGACGCAGAGATCGAACAATACAATCCGGGATCGATGGTGGCTGAATTGTTCGAGCCGATGGAAAAAGAGGTGCAGCTTCCGCCGGGTTTGAGCGGCGCAGCCAGCCCGCTGAGGGGATCACCCAATGCCGGGGCGCCGGTGGTCGGCGTGGGATCGAAATCGGCATTCCCCGTGGTTCGCACCCCTCCCACAATGGAGATGGACGTAGCCGCGTTCACTTGCGCATTGCCGGTGGCGCAGGCGGCGCTGGTGAAATTGTTCGAGTCGACCTGGATACCGCCACCGTTCACCGTGATGCTGCCGTTGCCCGTGGCGTTGAATGCGCAGGAATTATCGCTGTCCAAAACGATGATGCCGTTATTCCCTCCGGGCGGGCCGCCGGCCCCGGAACAATGCCCTACAGCGCGCGCCGAAGCTTCAAGCAGACCTGGATAAATAACTTGCGAAAAGGCCCCATCGACACTTGAAGTAATGATCACCTCAATAAATTCGTCATCGCCTGCCTTGGGGCCGGAAAGCGGCGGATGGTTTATTTCCACCGTATTGGTGGCGCCATCATTATTGAACCCGTTGTCGCCGGCGGAATCCAATGCCGCCGCATTGGGATCGGCGCCTAAACAGAGCGCCAGGGCAGCCGCCAGGGCAGAGTTATCCGCGCCGTTTTGGGTAGTGCGTCGCGCAGCGTACAGTCTGGTGCCATCCACTACAACCGCGGCAACCCCAAAGATGGCAATAAGCAACAAGGCAATGATTATGATTACTTGCCCGTTTTCTTTCTTCCTGTAATTCATGGATTCTCTTAGAATAGGGTAAATTCTACATGAAAATTTTAGCTATCAATCTTGTTAGTACCTATCAACCAAAAGTACTACCTGGCCTCAGCCAAATCCTTGACCGCCCTTTTAAAGGATTGCCCCAACCCCAGAGGCTTGAGCGTTTTTTGTTCGCGGAGATTAATCGACGAGGCTGACAGTAGCAGGGGGTGTGACGTTCAAGCCCGGGTCGTAGTTGACCACGACGCTGCTGTTGCCGCCCAATCGGATCGTGTCGGCGATGATCATGGAACTGAGATTGTTGACCGCACCATTGCCCGAAAGGTCTAGAAATGAACTAGGGGCATAGATGGTCCCCACGGCATTCCAGGTAGCATTGCCGGTCATACTGATGGACTGGGTAAAAGCCCGATCTGCATAGAAAAGCATCCCGGCATAACCAGGGTCGCCGCAAGACGAGATAGTACAGCCTGAAATATTCACGTTTGCATTGCCGGTCATATCTACAGCTCCGGCGGTGGGGCTCAGGTATATCATTACGCCAGAGCCCGTGATGGTGCTGTTGGAAGTCACCGCGAAACTACCCGGGCCATCAATGTAATAAATCCCGGGGTTCAAGACAAAGCTCACGTTACTGTCTCCAACGATTTCGCAATACAAGCCGGGGTTAAGCGTAATGGTTTGGCTGCCACTGTAATTGGCATTGATGCAAGTGCCCCCAGGGTTCGTTGGCGGGGGAACCGAAGCTAGCGGATCAGGGACAGGCGGTATGCCGGCCACCGGCGCCGGCACGCAGCCGCTGCAGGACGTACCTCCATTGGCATGAATATCATCGGCAGAGATACTTCCACTGCCATCTTCATAAATGGACTGAGTGGGATGGCCGGAATTGGACATGATGGCCCCATTATTAACATCCAAATTGCCGTCGCCAACCACCTCGATGCCTCTCACCGTCGTATCGGTGTTCAAAGCGAGCACCGCATAATCAAAACTCTTGCGACAGCGGGCTACGGCGCGCGTGGTGACTTCCAGGCTGCTCTGGCCGATCAACTGCGAAAAGAACGTATCGCGAACGCTATGGATAATGACTTCCGCATATTCATTGTCACCGGCGTTGGGGCCGCCGGCAGGCGGGTTATGCATCACCACCGTATTCGTAGCGCCGTTATTATCGAAGCCATTGTCAGCCGCAGAAGCCAAAGCCGCCGCGCCGGGAACGCTATTTTTGCATAAGGCCTGGGCAGCAGCCAGGGCGGCGTTATCCGCAGCATTTTGCGCTGTGCGGCGCTCCGCAAATAATTGCCCGCCATCCACAGCCAGGGCAACCAAAGCCACGATAGCCGACAGACCCAGAATGATGAATATAAGGACCTGCCCCTTCTCGGATCTGAGGCTCATTCGACGATCACCTCCTGAAGCAGGGTGCGACGGTTGACCGAAGTGATATCAAAAGTAGGGATGTCGAGTAAAGGTACGAAAGCAGCCGGCGTAAAGTGCCCTACCACCTGCACGACGATCCGGTCTCCGGAAGCCAGATCGTTGGGATTCACGGGGCAAGTGCCGATGGAGGGGGTGCCTGGACCTCCATCGTAAGAAATCGTGACGTCCGCATCCGCGACCTGGCCGGGGCCGCCAAAGGATTTGGCCACCTCTCTGATGCCCGCACAATCCAGGTAATGGGGCGTTCCGCCTCCCGTAGTTCCAAAGGTAAGCGCGTAGCGGCTGGCTTCACGGCTGGCGGTGTACACGGAGGACAACACCCACACTACCCGCCCAAATTCGAATAAACCGACAATCACAGCCAGCAAGACCGGGAAGGTCAGGGCAAATTCCACTATATTCTGGCCGCGTTCTTTTCGTTTCACAGCAAAAATCTAAGCATTCCCAATGCTTCCGCGCAACAAGCTATAGCCAACTTATACGTTGGCTTCCCTAAAGTATAACCATTCCAGATAAAGGGGCTAGGGGACTTAAGGGCTACGCCACCGGGCCGCAGCACCCCGGGGAAAGTAAAACCACAGGGTCATTACGCGGATCGGGTGTTGGTTAGCCACATCGAATGGCGAGAAGGCAGCAAGATGATCAACAAATATCTGTTTGGCTCATTTGTGTTCCTTTCCAATTATTTAGCTACCATAGGTTGGCGCAATAGCTGTACAATGCTTTGTTTGGAACTACACTGCCGCGATTGCGTATATGCGGGCAATGGGCGGTACACAGCGATGAAAAACATTCCATAAAGGAAAGCAATTGTGAGCGAAACAATCCTCAAAGCCCAAGACCTGCATAAACGATTCGACAAAGTCCACGCCGTGCAAGGCGTGAGCTTCGACATCCGGCAAGGCGAGATCTTTAGCCTATTGGGGCCCAACGGGGCAGGCAAGACTACTACCATTTCCATGCTTAGCTGCCTGTTGACACCTACCAAAGGCGACGCGCAAATAGACGGTTATTCCGTGCGGACCCAGGCCGACAAGGTAAAACAAGTCATCGGCGTGGTGCCGCAGGAGATCTCCCTGTACCCGGACCTAAGCGCCCGTGAAAACCTGGCCTTCTGGGGGCGCATGTATGGCATGGGCGGCGCACAACTCAAAGAACGCATCGAGGCCGTGCTGGATATCGTCGGCCTCAGCCAACGCGCCAAAGAAAAAGTGGAAACCTACTCCGGCGGCATGAAGCGGCGCATCAACATCGCCGTAGGCCTGTTGCATCAACCCAAAATCTTATTCATGGACGAGCCCACTGTGGGCATCGACCCGCAAAGCCGCCGCCGGATTCTGGATACTGTGCTGGAGTTGAATAAAAAGGGGCTCACCGTCCTGTACACCACCCACTATATGGAAGAGGCAGCCGAACTCAGCCATCGCATCGGCATCATCGATCACGGAAAGCTGATCGCACTGGGCACGCAAGAGGAGCTGACCAGAACGGTGGGCGAATACGACACACTGCACATCAGTGTCGACGGCAGCAAGACGGATCCTGGTGCATTGGTCGAACCGATCGGGAAGATCAAGGGAGTGCACCGCGCTTCGCTGGAAGACAGCAGTTTCATCATTCAGGCAGAGGACGCCAACACGGTGTTGGCCGGGATCATTGCTCAACTCGATAAAGCGGGCGCTCGAGTGCTCAACCTGAGAGTAGATGAACCCAATCTGGAAGCAGTATTTCTGCACCTGACTGGCCGGGCGTTGCGGGATTGACAAAATGATGACCCTCACCTTGTCATTGCTTCGCTCCGCGTGCAATGACGGGCGGGTCTGAGACCCGCCCCACCGGATGTTGAACTCGTGAAAGTTCTTCGCATCGCCTGGAAAGACACCCTGACGCGCTTTCGCGACCGCAAAGCATTAATCGGCCTGCTGGCCGCGCCGCTCATCATTTCGGCTCTCATCGGCCTGGCCTTCGGCAATATCAATTTCGGCGGCAGCGAGCCGCCACTTAGCCATATCCCCATCATTTTGGTCAATGAAGATGACGGCCAGCTTGGGCAAGTCTACGAAGACGTGCTCACCTCGGATGCGCTCGCGGATCTGCTGGACGTCACAAAAATGGATGACCTGCAGGCCGCCCGTATTCAAATCGAGCAAGGCGAGGCTCGCGCGGTGGTGCACATCCCTACCGGGTTCAGCAACCAGATTATTCCGGCATCCACGGGCGCCAGTGTAGGGCAGGCTTCTATTAAAATTTTTACCGATCCAACCTCCACTGTAGCCCCAGTCATCGTAAAAAGCATCATTGAGCAGATCAGCGCGGGGATCAACACCGTCAACCTAGCTGCTGAGATCAGCGCCCAGCAGGCCATGGAGTATGCAGGCATCCTGGGACCCGAACTGGCGCGATTGGCGGAGATCCTGCCGGAGGAATTGAGCCAGGAAAACTTCGATTTCGAGACACAGAAACTGAGCCTAAACAAATCTCAGGTGGGCGAAGTGCAGCAAGACATCAACGCTTTTGCCTACTTCGTGCCGGGTATGGCGGTCTACTTCCTGATGTTCTCGATGTTCGGCGGTGCGCGTTCAATCCTTGACGAGGAAAGCCGCGGCACCCTGCCGCGCTTGATGACCACTCCCACCCCTATCAGCGAGATCATCCTGGGCAAAATGGGAGGCACTTTCCTAACCGGGGTGCTGCAATTCACGATCCTCATGCTGGCATCTCGTTATATTTTTCAGTTGAGTTGGGGCAATTCGCTCCTCGGGCTGGCGATGATTGTGCTCCTCACCGTGTTCGCCGCTAGCGGATTGGGCGCCCTGCTGACCAGCTTCACCAGGAACCAATTGCAGGCGAACGTTGTGGGAATGACGGTTTCCCTTGTGTTCGGCGCGCTGGGCGGTTCGTTCTTCTCGACACAAAATCTCACCGGCGCTTTGGATTTCGCCAGCCGCCTCACCATTAATCGCTGGGCCATGGATGGGCTGACCAAGCTGACCATTTCAGGCGCTGGATTCAACGAGGTTCTCACTGAGGCCGCGGTACTGGGCGTCATTGGCCTGGTCACCTATGCCCTGGCCATTCCCGCCTTTCAGCGCCGCTTTGTGAAATAAGATGTTGCGCAAAATCTTTGCCATTGCCGCGTTGCACCTCAAGACCACGTATCAAAGCCGCTCCGCGTTACTTTTCGGCTTGGCCATGCCGGTTGTTTTCACCCTGGTGATCGGAGCGGCGATAGGCCAGCAAGAAGGCCCAGCGGCAGAGGCCTGGGAATTATTTGTAGTCAATGAGGATCGCGGCGAGTTGGGCTCACAGTTGGTTCAGAATCTCGAAGCTAATCCAGTTCTCGAAGTGAGGTTGGAAGACGCAGAAACCACCCGCGCCGAACTGGATGCGGAGGAAATCTCTGCCGGTCTGTTCATCCCGGAAGACTTCAGCGCCCGTCTGTTGGACGGAGAATCGCTTTCCCTTGATTTCATCGCCAACATAAAGGATGCTTTATCGGGCCAGGTGGTGGAGCAGGCTGTACAAGCTGCGCTCAACGAATTGGCCAGTTCGATAGACATTGCCGCTGCCAGCTTGCGAGTCGCCACACGCCTGGGCCTTTTCGAACCCGGTTTGGCAGGCGCGCCGAGCGAGGCTGATTACCAGCGAGAAGCAATCGACTCTGCTCGGGCTCGCATGCAATCGGGTCCGCCGATCACGGTGCAAGCCATACAGCAAACTCAACGGAAAGAACCCGGGGACGCCATCCCGCTCGGGTTCAACCAATCCTCGCCAGGAATAGCAGTCATCTTCGCCATGTTCTTCGTCATGGCGGGAACCAGCTCCCTCGTCGTGGAGCGCGAACGAGGAACCCTATCCCGCCTAATGACTGCCCCGGTGAGCAAAGGCATCATCATGGCTGGCAAGCTGCTGGGGGTTTACATCTCCGCCAGCGTCCAATTCGCCATCATGGTGCTTTTCGGGGTTTTCGCGCTTGGCGTCGATTGGGGGGCCGAGCCGCCGGGAATCATCCTTATGATCCTGGCATTCACCTTCAGCATCACCGGCTTGGGGATTCTGGTGGCTTCTATGGTTCGCACATCCAGCCAGATCGACGCGGTAAGCACCATATTGATCATGCCGCTGGCCGGGCTGGGCGGCGCTATGTGGCCGCTGGAGATCGTGCCGCAATGGATGCAGCAGCTCGCCGTATTCCTGCCCAGTGGCCTGGCGATGCGCGGCTTCCACGACCTCATCACCCGCGGCTTGGGATTGCAGGATGTGCTATTGGAGGCCGGAGCGCTGGTGGCGTTTGGAGTTGTATTCTTGGCTGTCGGGGCGTGGCGATTCAAGTACGAATAATGCTGGTTTACTTCCCCTTCACTGCATTTGAAGAAGGTGGGTATATTGGTCAGTACGAATTGGCTTAAAATATCGCGCGCTGGAAATGGATGAAGGCTTGCTCTGGTTCTGGATCAGGACTCATGCCGAATATGACAGGATGCGGGAATAGCAAGCGCCTTGCGAAGGTTGGACTTGTAATCACCACTGCCTTAAAACAAACCTTCGCAAGGCTGACTTTCGCTCTACTGCTGGCCCTGCTGCTGGCCGCCTGCAGCCCGGCTGCCGTGCCCGCGGCTCCTCCCTTCCAGAATTGGCTATAATGAGCGGAAATGAGCAACGATAAAAAAACAAAGGTTTTGGAATATAACGCCATCTTTACTCAAGAAGAAGAGGGTGGCTATTCGGTGCACGTTCCCGATTTACCGGGTTGTTATTCGCAAGGCGAAACGTTTGAAGAGGCCAAGGCGAATATTAGCGAGGCTATTGAGCTTTACCTGGAGGGCGCCGACGAAGCGCTTTATCACATACCGGAAAAGACCAGAAGAGAATTTATGGCTCCGGTTTCAGTGCGCATCATTGAGTAATGCCGCGCCTGCCTCAGGTCTCTGGCAAAGAACTGGTCAAGGCGTTCTTAAAGGATGGGTGGACGGTGATTGGCCAAAAAGGGAGCCACGTAAAGCTTAGAAGGGTTCTTGAAGGGCAGGAGAAAACAATCATCATCCCGCAGCATAAGACAGTCAAGAAAGGGACCCTCGCAGGCATCTTGAAGGACAGTGGGATAAGTTTGGACAGGCTCAGGGAAATTCTGTAACCAGCGGACTAGCAATCAATGCGAGCGCGCGTTTTATCATTTCTCACATTACTCGCCCTGCTGCTGGCCGCCTGCAGCCCGGCCGCCGCGCCCGCGACGTTTCTTTTTTACACAAAAAGCTTTGGCAATTTCGGATCTTAACAGTCAACCGTCTACTGTCTACTATCTACTGCTTCACCCCCACCCACAAAAACCAATACTTCCCTTTCGGAAACGCCTTCTCGGATTCTTTCCCCCACACAAAGTCACCGCTGGTCGTCATCTCTTTTAGCTTGCTGTCGAGCGCGGCTAGCTGGCTGCTGAGCCCGGGCGCCTCGCCGGCTAACAATTCCAGCAACGTGCGCACGCGCACTTCGGTCTTGTATTGCGCCGCATAACGCGAGGGGTGCTCAGATAATTCAGCCAGGTATTGGGTCCACTGTCGCAGCCTCGAGCCAAACTCGCGCTCGGCTTTCTTCTGCCAGGCGCTGGGCCATTCCTTTTTCTGGGCGGCAATTTCCGTCAACAGCCTCCTGTCGCCGCCAGCGGCTTTCACCTGCGTCTCGGCCAGAAGCAGGTTACCGAGAGTTAGTTGCGGATCGATGCCGATATTCCAGAAGATCTCGTTGGAGAGCAAATAATCTTTGAGTTGGGGGACGGCGGCCTGGAGCCAGCGGAGATCGTTAGAAGCCATAGTCACCCGTCATTGCGAGCGAGTAAGCCTGCTGCCAGGCAGGCGTGACGACGCGAAGCAAACTCGAAAAATCATCATAGTTGCCTATAAACCTCGACGTATATTAACAGCAAACGACGAATAAGAATTGTAAACAATATTTCAAGTACGAGATTGCCACGTCGGCTGCACCGTTAAAAGCGGTGCAAAACGCCTCCTCGCAATGACGATAGTCGTCGGGGTACGGCGGCCTGGAGCCAGCGGAGATCGGATGAGCAATACATCTTAGAAATTCCTAGGGTTTTCCTTGTCCAATTCCCACTTGAGTGGATTATTCACAATGTATTCGCGAATACTATCTAGATCTTTGTCGTCTCTGATAACGTGATCGTAAAAGGATCTCTGCCAAAGAGGAACGCCGACCTTCCTTCCCCGTTCATTAACACGACGAGCAGACCAGGTTTTAAAACCGCGGATGATTTCCGAGAGATTATGATTTTTTCGTAGGGACAGGTTTCCAAACCTGTCCTCATCGCCTTGCTTCAAGATAGCAATGGCGTGAAAATGATTCGGCATGACGATGAATTCGTCTAATTGGAGGTTGGGATAATGGTTTGGCAGATCCCGCCAAGCGTCCTTGACAATATTTCCAGATTCATTCAAGACCATTTGGCCATTATTTATAGATCCGAAGCGCAGTCCTTTGTCCGCAGTGCAAATAGTAACGAAATAGTAACCGGTTGTACTGTAATCAAATCCCTGCAAGCGCGGCGAGGATTTTCGTTGAAGGGTCATATGCCTTCATTGTAAATGATGTTTTGGGATGGTTGGCGGGATTGCAGATAGAGTAGGGACAGGTTTAGAAACCTGTCCCTACGTTTTCAACTTTTATGGGAAATTGTACAATGGTGATTGCGAAATTTCATGCGCAGCGAAAAAGAAATACTTGATCTGATCTTGGAAATCGCCCGCAAGGAAGACGCCGTCCGCGTGGTGGTGATGAACGGCTCGCGGGTAAACCCAAATACTCCCCGTGACCCATTTCAAGACTTCGACATCATTTACTTTGTCACTGACGTTGCCCCTTTCGTAGAAAACCGCGGTTGGCTCACGCCCTTTGGCGAACTCATGATCCTGCAGACACCGGAGGCCATGAGGGAACCGGCGCCAGAAGACGATGGACATTTTTCGTACCTGATGCAATTCACGGATGGAAATCGAATCGATCTGTCACTGCGCCCGCTTTCACAGCTTTACAAGGTTTACGAAGACCGCCTGGCCGTTCTGCTGCTAGACAAAGACGGCGTTGTCGAAGCTTTGCCTGCGCCATCCGAAAAGGGATACCTGCCAAAACCGCCCACGCCCAAGGCTTTCGAAGATTGCTCCAATGAATTTTGGTGGGTATCCATTTATGTAGCCAAAGCCCTATGGCGGGGAAACCTTTTCCACGCGAAAGATCTGCTCGATTGCACCGTGCGGGATCAACTAATGAAGATGCTAACCTGGCATTTCGGGATCCAAACCGATTTCCGAGTCAATCCGGGTAAAGGAGGCAAATATTTTCGAACCTATCTTGATTCCGAGTTGGTCAAGATGCTGGATCAGACTTATACAGGTTTGGATGAGGACGAGAATTGGAAGGCCCTGTTCACAATGTGTGACTTGTTTAGAAAGATAGCCGGGCAAATTGCGGACAAATATGGTTTCGATTATCCCGGCGAAGATGACAAACAAGTCATGGAGCACTTGAAACACATATACCAGCTACCCCGTAATGCAAATGAGATTTATTAGTGAGCTATTTTTCATTCATTGGTGGAGATTGCCACGTCGGCTGCGCCGTTAAAAGCGGCGCAAGGCGCCTCCTCGCAATGACGAAAAAAAGCGGGCGGGGTACCATTCGCTTCGCTCAGGGCAAGCTTAGACCCGTCCCTACGGATTAATCAATGTCTCTTTGCAAATTGGCTTGGGGATTGCCACGCTCGCTTCGCTCGCTCGCAATGGTTTTCGGAGTTTTGTGAAAGCTAATAGCTAAACGCTAACAGCTATCAGCTATTGCATAAACAGCGAGACAGGATTCTCTAAATACTGCCCCATTGCCTGCAAATACTGCGCCGCTTCGGCGCCGTCGCTGACGCGGTGGTCCACCGAGATGGTGGCGCGCATGCGCCAGCCGGGCGCCACCTGCCCGTCCTTCACCACTGCCTGCTGCAGCGCGGAACCGAGCGCCAGGATGGCGGCTTCAGGCGGGTTGATGATGGCGACGAATTCGAATACATCATACATGCCCAGGTTGCTGATGGTGAAGGTGGAGCCTTCGATATCTTCGGACTGTACTTTGCCTGAGCGGACGCGCTCGGCCATCTGTTTGACTTCCATTGAGATCTGTCGCAGCGGTTTGCGATCGGCGTCCTTACACACTACGGTGAGCAGGCCATTATCCGCCGCCACTGCCACACCGATATTGACTCGGCCGAATTGCAGCACCGCGTCGCCATCCAGTTTGGCGTTGAGATTCGGGAACTGGCGCAATGCCAACGCGGCTGCTTTGATCACGAAATCATTCACCGAGAGTTTTTCGCCGCCGCCTTCCAGCGCCATGTTCGCTTGCTCGCGGGCATCCATTACGCGATCCATGTCGTATTCATGGGTCACGTAGAAATGGGGGACTTCCTGGCGCGACTGCGTCATGCGTCGCCCGATTGCAGACCGCAGGCGGCTCAGCGGCAAGCGCTGGTCAGCTGGCGGCGGGCCCAGCGCGACCTTCTGCAGGCCGGGTAAGCCAACAGCCCCGGACTTGGCGCTCTCGATGTCTTTCCTGGTAATGCGGCCTTGCGGCCCGCTGCCGCGCACAGATTGCAGATTGATGCCGCGCTCGCGCGCCAGGCGCCGAGCCAATGGAGACACGCGTACACCGGCGGGAAGATGACCGTTGCCCTCGGATGTCTTGATGTCCTGAGGTTTGGAGGTCTTGATGTCGGGACGTCGCGCAGGTCCCTCTTTGACTTCCGGACTTCGAGACCTCTCGACTTCCTGACTTCTAGACTTCTGGACCTCCTGACTTTCTTTTTTCTGCTCCCCAGCACCCGCGCTCACCAATACAGATTCATCCACCTTTTCACCCGCTTCACCCACGGCGGCGATCGGTTGGCTCACGGGGACAGCAGTGCCCTCTTTGACCAGATGTTTGAGCACTACGCCGCTGAATTGTGATTCCACTTCAACGGTGGCCTTGTCGGTTTCGATCTCGGCCAATAGTTCGCCTTTTTCGACTTTGTCGCCTTCTTTTTTGGCCCAACGCAGCAGGGTGCCTTCGGCCATGTCAAAGCCCAGCTTGGGCATGATCACAATCTCGGCCATCACAGCACCTCTTTGACCGCGGCGATCACGTCGGCCACTTGCGGCAAGGCGGATTGTTCCAGTTCGCGGTTGTAAGGCAGCGGCACTTCTTTCTGCCCAACGCGCTTGATGGGCGCATCCGCATAGTCGAAGGCTTCTTCATATAAACGCGTGGAAACTTCCGCGCCGACGCCATAGCTGGGCCAACCCTCTTCCACGACCACGGCGCGGTTGGTCTTCTTGAACGATTCGATCACCGGACCCATGTCCAGCGGGCGCAGGGAGCGCAGGTCCACCACTTCGGCGCTGATGCCTTCGACAGCCAACTGCTCGGCAGCCAGCATGGAGAGCTGCAGCCCGCGGCAATAACTCACGATAGTCACGTCGCTGCCTTCGCGCTGCACTTTGGAAACTCCGATGGGTACGGTGAAGTCCCCGGTGGGGACTTCACCTTTGACCTGGTACATGGCGGCGTGCTCGATGTAAAGAACCGGGTCATCATCGCGGATGGCCGCTTTCAGCAGACCCTTGGCGTCTGCCGGGGTTCCGGGGGAAACGACCTTCAATCCGGGAAAATGAGCAAAAATTGCGTCGGGAGTCTGCGAATGCGTAGCGCCCAGTTGGCGCCCGCCGCCGCCCGCCGTGCGTATCACCAGCGGCACTTTCATCTGCCCGCCGAACATGGTGTGCAGCTTGGGCGCTTCATTGACGATGTGGTCCATAGCCACAAAGGCGAAGTTGATCGTCATTAGCTCTGCGACCGGTCGCAGGCCTACCAGCGCGGCGCCGATGCCGGCGCCCACGATGGCGGCCTCCGCAATGGGTGTGTCTTTCACGCGTTTGGCGCCGAAATGATCATAGAAACCCTTGGTAACCGCGTAGGTGCCGCCCCACACGCCGACTTCTTCGCCCATGATGAAAACTTTTTCATCACGCTCCATCTCCTCCCACAGCGCGTCGGAGATGGCCTGGCGCATGTTGATCTCAGCCATGGTTCTGCTCCTTGTCCGTGTACATGTAATCGAACAAGGTATCCAGAGCCGGGTCCGGACTGGTCTCGGCGAATTCCACTGCTTCCTTTACTTCAGCTTCAACTGCTTCTTCCACCTTCTCCAAATCCGCCTTGGTGGCAATTTCTTGTTCCACCAGATAGCGATTGTAAATGCCAATGGGGTCGGTCTTCTCCCATTGGGTGACTTCTTCTTTTTGGCGGTAGCGCTGCGGATCGCCCATGGAGTGGCCCTGGAAGCGATAGGTGACGATCTCAAGGAAATAAGGGCCTTTGCCGCTGCGCACCTGCTCCAGCGCAGCCGCGCTGGCCTCGCGTACTTTCATAATGTCCATGCCATCGTCCAATCGGGAGTGCGGGATGCCGTAGCCTTCGGCCTTCTTATGGATCTCGCCGACAGCAGAGGCGCGTTCCACGGCGGTGCCCATGCCGTATTGGTTGTTCTCGCAAACCCAAAGGACCGGCAGGTTCCAGACTTTGGAAAGGTTGACGCCTTCGTGGAAGAAACCGATGTTGGTAGCCCCGTCGCCAAACATGCAGATGGTGACGCCTTTATTGCCCTGGTACTGGTCGCCCAGCGCCATGCCGGCGGCGATAGGCAGATGCGCGCCCACAATGGCGTGCCCACCCCAATAATTCTTGCTCACGTCAGCCATATGCATCGAGCCGCCGCGGCCTTTGGAGATGCCGGTTTCTTTACCGAGGAGTTCAGCCAACACCTGCTTGGCAGGAATGCCAACGTTGATCGCCACGCCATGGTCGCGGTACGCGGTAATGACGCGGTCCTCCGGCCTGCGCACGGAGATCAGGCCAGTGCTGACCGCTTCCTGGCCGATATACAAATGTAAAAAACCGCCGATCTTTCCCTGCTGGTAAAGCTCGGCAGAGCGTTCTTCCACGCGGCGGATCAGCACCATCTGGCGGTAAAACTCCAAATGGTCATTCTTCTTCAACGTCATTGCATGCTCCCGCGTGGCAGCCTTCTTTGGCTGTGTATTGCGAACTTTCGTTTTCATAGGCGAAGGCCGATTATACCAATGGCAAGTTACGGAAATTTATTTCCGTTTTGCTTCCGACTTTTTCTTCAGTTTCGGCTTGAATGTTTTCTCAAGCTTCAGTTTGCCGTTCTTGTCATAGGTCTTCCATAAACCAACCTTGTGCCCATCCACGTACTCGCCTTCATCATATAGCACCCCGTTGGCCAGCCAGCGCCGCCAAAAGCCAACCTGCAATCCATCTTTGAATTTTCCCTGCTGGCGCAATTGTCCGTTCTCCCCCCACCATTTCCATAAGCCGGTGAACTTGCCCTGGTCCAGGTTGCCAGTCGCCTTCAGCTTCCCGTTGCGGTAATAAAACTTCCACAGTCCGTGTTTCTTGCCATCCTTGAAATCCCCTTCGCTGTCTAGCTTTCCATCAGTGAAGTAGCTTTTCCACGGTCCGTTGTGTGGAGGCCTGATATTTTTCTTGGGCGGCATTTTGGTTCTCTCCTTGCTTCAATCTTACATCAGCGCTCGATGGAAGCCGGGTCAAAGCAGGGCTGATAGTCCTCGCCCAATATCAACCGATACTGGGCGGCGCTGCCGCGTTCAGGTTCGTGCTCGAAGCGGTCAACCGATAGGCCCAGGCTCTGGAGCAGAAAATCGACTTCCTCTTCGTCCACCTCCGTGGCCAAGCCGACCAGGACGGTCTGATGGATGGCGCCGCCTTGATATTCGGCGACCAGGGAGTCGAAACCTGCATAGCTCAGGCGCTCGCCGGCCAATTCGGACCAACTGCTATTGTCGGTTCCGTTTAATATCTCGACCAGATTTTCGGAAGCGGCCGCGGCCGGACCCGGCGGTCCCAGCGCCCTGCCGAGCAGCGCGCCCAGTTTCTCGCTATCCGGGAGCAGCACGGCCGCTCCCTGGGGTGTGCGCCAGCTGATCAGCACATCTTTATTGATGTACACGCTGCGCACGTGGGCACGGCTTAATTCGGCTGCATGAGGCAGCAGTTCCAGCAAATAGCGCAGGTCTAAATCCGTGGTGAGGCTTGAACTCAGCTGTTCATAAAGCTCCGGCGCTTTGGCCAAAGTATCCAACCGCGGGCCTGGCTGCGGAGCCGCTCTCAGCACCTCCTGCTGCCGGCGACCGCGGTCAAAGTCGCTGGATTTCTTCCGGGCGCGCACGTACCAAAAAGCCAGGTCGCCGTCCATGTGCACCACGCCGGGGTCCAGCGTGTACAAGCTCCAGTTGTCCTCGTCTTCGGGATTCCTGTTGGGGTTGATGATCTTCCAGTCGGTGTAAGCGCAGGCGACCGGGACGTCCACGCCGCCCAGGATGTCGATGATGTTCACGAAGCCGTCAAAATCGACCAGCGCCACGCGGTCCACCTGGATGCCAAGGTTGTAGAGCATGGTGTCTTTGAGCAAACCGGGGCCGCCGCCGGGATAAGGAAAAGTTTTGGACTCACCGCGATAGTAAGCCGCGTTGATGCGCTGCATCTGCCAGCCGGGAATGTAGACGTACAGGTCGCGCGGAATGGAAACCAACGTGACCAGATCAAATTCAGGCTGGAAGTTGACCAGGATCAGCGTGTCCGTGCGGAAGGAAGGCGAGGCGCGGTCTGCGCCGACCAGCAGGATGTTGAACGCATCGGAATTGCCGATCGGATCGGCGGGGAGCGGAACAGCGGTCACCTGGGTGGGGCCGGGGGTGCCAAAATTCGGAGGCAGCCAATCGCGCGGCGTAGCCGTGCTCGCAGGAGTCTGCGTCGCGGAGGACGTCGCGCTCGGAGCACTGGGAAAGAATGGGGATGGCGTGGCGGAGCGACTGACCTGGGACGGAAGCGGCCGGGTGCACCCGACCTGGAGCAGCGCCAAGGCGAAGAGGATGCTCCATGAGCGGCGAGTCTTCATGGAAGGCGCTATTTTATCTTTGGCGCGATCTAGATCAAACAAAAATAAGCCGCACGGCCGATTTGTCTACTCCATCGCCTGCACAATGTTGGCGCATGGAGCACCGCAACGCTGAATCTCGTCGAAGATAGCGTCAATGGTTGGCTCAGCGGTGATCACAGTGACCCCGCTGCGCAGGGTGAGACGCACCTCCAGACTATGCAACTGCACTACCGCGGTTACCCGGCCGTCGTACAGCAATTCTATAGCGTGGCCCCAACTGATAGTTTGGCCATCGGCTGGCAGCGCCGGGCTGCAAGCGGCGAGCAAAAAAATGATCACTAAAGCGAATTTTAAAATGCGTTTCATTTTGCCTCCACCCTAAGAACGCTTTAGCCTCTCGGTAAGTTCCTTACGAAGAGACTTGTTAGGGAGATCTGGGACGACCTAACTACCTACAATCAGTTCCTTGCCGCCGTGATTTTACGGCTGAGCCGGGTCCCATGTGATCGTCCAGTCGCCGGGAACAAGCACATCCAACCAGACAACCGCAAACGACATTGGATCGGCGGGATAATCGCCTTCGATCGCATAGCTGCTGGTAAAGGGCACATTTGTTTGCGGAGTGCCCCCTCCGCCGCCAAAGCCCATGGGCGGGTGATTGACATCGAAGATCTGCGCGCCGATAACATTCGAATCAGATGTCATCGTGAAAACAAAGGACCAAGCGGCAGGGTCTTCTTGATATTGCGCCGAAACGATCTTCACTATATGGCCAGCAACAGGCACGTCGAGATTCAGATCCCAGGTTTGGCCATTCTGCGGATCCAGCCCTGGGTCGAACTGGAAACGCGCCTCGGAAGGAATACGCAACTGGATGTAAAAATTCAGGCTTAGCGGAACTACGAATTCCTTGGTCAAGATTCTAAAAGCCCAGCCGTTGCGAAGCTCTCTAGGCTGTGTGTTCATCTCAGGCTGAGTGCGTTCGAATTCGATCAAATGCCCTTCGGCATCTTTCACCGTGAGGAGGTCCACGAAAAGGTCCTGCGGGAGAATCGAAACGTCAATCCATTGAGCGCTGCCCATGAGGATATAGCCATCGGGCAATTCAACAGCCTTGTCGAGCGTGATCGAAATCCCATACGCCGGCTGCGCAGTTTGTTCGCCAGCGCCACCCACTATGGTGACGGTGGGCGTGGGTTCATAAGCGAACACCGGAAAAGAGACCTGCGCCGGATCCCCCTCTTTGAATTGGATAGGGATTGTCCAATTCTCAGGCCCCGCGCCGGGCAGCATCCCCGCAAGGCGAGTGAGTTCCAGCGTCACTTCCGTGACGCCAGTGGGCAAGGGCCCGAACTCCAGAGCGTACAAAATTCCCGCGCCATCAGAGGGTTGCCGGTGTCCAACGACCACATCTAATTTTCTCCCGTCGGGTAACCGCAAGGCCGGGCGGTCCTCGGGATAGGTCTCTGGGGCTTGATAGTTTTCGTAATCAACAGGTTCTTCGACGTGGCGATAGACCACCACCGTTTTTTCGGAGGTGGCTACTGCCAATTCCAGCGTAAGGGTGACCCCGTCGCGTTGGATCATCACTGGTTCGGCCAAAACAAGAATGGTGGAACCCTGGTCGACGATGCCGGCTCCAGGAATGTAGCCAAAGAGCATCTGCAAGGCCCTGGCCACCGTAGGAGAGAAGGCTAGTAGCGCGACAACCAGGATCAGAATGACTGCATAGGCCAGAGTCCGACGCGCAGAGGATTTCCGCAAAAATGAAAGCGGCTTAGTTTCCGCTGCGACTCTCCCCGCAGAAACAAATCGAGCGCGGGTTTCCTCAAGGAACTTGCTATCCGGCTCAGGGATGGCAAAAATTTTTCGCAACATTTGCTCAAATTCATCCATCGGGATGGGATTAAACATGTGGCACCTCGATCTGGCTATACAAACGCTCCAGGATGCGGCTCAGGGATTTACGCACCGCGTCTTCTCTGCGTGCGAGCATTACGGCGATCTCGACGAAAGACATTTCCGCAACATAGCGCAAGCGGATTAATTCGCGCTCGTCTTCTTCCAAAGTTTTTAGCAACGCGGAGAGTTTTGCGTAGGTTTGATCTTGAATAATCTGATCCAGAACTCCATCGGTATGGGCAGTATCCAATGGAATGTCGATTGGATCGCGGCGTTGTTTCCGGAAAAAATCAATGATCTTGCTATAGGCGATGCGAAAAATCCAGGCCGAAAAATGGCCGCGATGGCGATAACGCGGCAGCGCCTCGATCACCGCCATAAAAGTCTGCGCGGTCAGATCTTCGGCGTCATCTGCATTTCCCACCCGGCTGTAGCTGTACCGATAGATATCGCGCGCGTAATTGTCGTAGATCTGCGCCAGGGTAGCTGTGTTGCCCGAGACAGCTTGCGCGATGAGGGCATCGTCTATTTCAATACGTTTAGGGGTAGGTTGGTTTTTCTCCATGCGGAGTTCCCAGTAATATAACGATATCCCCCTTGAAAACGGACAACAAACTGGAACTTTACATCATCAGGTCTGTATCGATCATGGTCAGGGATTGAGCCAACAGATCTGAGAGGAAAATGTGGTAGGTAGGCGTTAGTTTAGGTCTTGCTCTTAGCTTTGACGATTTGCGTTACCTTATCCGGCACCCAGCGGCCTTCCTCGTTCTGGCGTTCGGTGTACCTGGCTACCCAATGTCCCTTGGGCTTATTTTCCTTGAGCGGGTCGAGCGCCTCGGCAATGCCCGCGGCCTCCAGGGTCTCCGGCCAGCAGGTGACGCCGAACTTCTTGAACTTGCCGCCCTTCACCACCCAACGCGGGTGCTCACCGCCGGCCGCTAGCTGGATGCTCTCCAGCTCGAAGGTTTTCCCAGGTCGGTGTCCAGTGCCGTTCGCTCCGTCGGCTAGAGAACGGGCTTCTTGTTTGGAGCCTGTCCCGAGCGAGCCACCGGGAGCCTGCCCTGACCCCGAGCGAAGCGAGGGGGAACGGGGCGACGAGGGGTTCTCCAACGCGTCCGTGTCTTCCGGACGCAACCATTCTTTCCACCCATTCTCGCCGAGCAGCTTTACGAACTGCTTCACGCGGGCGATGAACTCCTTATCCGATTGGTTGTCAGCTTGTCGAAGGGTGAACTGATCCTTATTGCCCCCGGGGCTACGAAAGTAGCCATTGAAACTTGCCTTTGCCTCATTCATCTTTACTCCTGTTCCACTTGTTTGCGAAAGTCAGGAAGTCCTGAAACCCAGTGGTCCTGAAGTCGACATCAAGACCTCAGGGCTTCCAGACTTCAAGACCTTGCCCTCTCAGCAGCAATTACAATGGCACAGTTGCGTAGAGAGGACTTCAAGGTTACAATAAAACAAGTGTTCTACGATTAGTATGCCACTCGATTTCATCTCTGTCAAGCAGCAAATCCGCGAAATAGCCAAAAATGCCCCGGCCGAAGCCGAGCGCATCAACCGGCTCCGCAGCCAGGCCCGCGATCTGCTGGCCGCCAATGCCGACAAGGGCGCCGCGCTGCGCGCCAGGGTTGAGCAGGCTGCCCGCCTGGATAGCTGGCTGCGTTCCGCCAAACCCACCGACGAGCCGTTAACCTCCGCCCACCCGCTGCCCAAGGCGCCTGCGCAGGCCACCGTCGTCGCCGCCGACGGCTCGCAGATCAACCCCAATCGCCACCAGGCGGTGAACTACTTCCTGGTCAATATTGGCGCCATCACTATGCTCGCCGGCAGCGGGCAGCCGCCAAACCTGCGCACCGATAGTTACCTGCATTTCGCGGAATACTCCGCCAGCGGCACCTACAGCGACGACCAGGTCGGCCTCGAACGCGACAAAGGCGAGCGCGTCCTGCTCGCCCAACTGGCTGCCGCAGCCAAAGAGCAGCCGGTCATCACCCTCACCGACGGTCCGCTGGAGCTTTGGGGCGGACGCAGCCGCGACCCCGAAGAGATCGCCAGCTTCGAGAAAAATCTCAACAAATATCTAGAGGCGCTCGAAGCCCTTCACAAGACGGGCGCCGCTACCGCGGGCTACGTCGACAAACCCCGCGCCGACCTGGTCGTGCGCGCCCTGGAAGTCGCCGCCACGCCCGACACCCAGCTTGCCGATATCCGCAAGCAGCGCCCGCTGCGCGGCGTCACCGACAACGATTTGTTCGCCGGCATCCTCAAGCCCGGCGAGCGCTCGGCGATCTTTGGATTGCAGACCCACCTATCTGATCGCTATGCCGACTCGTTGGCGCTGCACTTCTTCTATTTAAACGTGGGCAGCGAGAAGGCGCCCTGGCTGGCCCGCGTCGAGATCCCCGCGTGGGTGATGGCTAACAGCGACTCATTGAATGCATTGCACGCAGTGCTCATGCAGCAGTGTGGCATCCTCGCCGGACGGCCGTACCCCTACGTGCTGCACCGTGCCCACGAGATCGCCATCGTCTCGCGTGAAGAGAAGGAACAGCTTACCAATATGCTGGTCGGCGAACTGCAGGCGCAGGGCGTGCACGTTGGCAGCGCTTCGCACAAGCAAGCACTGAAAGATTTGCCGGGAAGAACGAGAAGATAAAAACGTCCAACGTCCCACGTACCAACGTCGGCGACAGACGTGGGACGTTGGACCTGGGACAAAGGAATAATTTTATGGCTGAAAAAAGTTATCAAATCGGTTATCTACTGCGCTCGGGCATCACTGGCTTTGTGGCTGGCTGCCCGATTGTTGATCAGGAGGTGCCGCGCTTCGGAGAACTGGTGCGCGCTCCGCTCGGCGAGAAGGACAGCATCTACGGCATTGTGCACGACCTCAGCATCGTGGACGATGGCCTGGTGCGCCAACTGGTCACCAGCCAGGGTGTGGATCCCACGGTGATCGCTGATAATCGCACCAATCGCACCGTGCCGATGGAGATCAGCGTGCTGGCGGTCGGTTACCGGCGCGACGGCGCCATCCGCCATCTGCTGCCGCCGCGCGCCCCATTGAGTCTCGATCTCATTTGGCAATGCAGCCCCGAAGAACTGGTCGCCTTCACCAACGCGGGGCGCTTCGGCTACCTGCGGCATCTGTTGCGCAACCCGGATCTTCCGGTCGCAGAGCTCATCGCCGCGCACGTGCAGATGGCAACAGAAGCCAACAACGCAGCGGGCAAGAAAGAATGGCGAGAGAAGGCCACACAAGAGATCATCGCGCTGCTACGAGACGACTATGAAATGTTGATGCAGGTGCTTTCCGCGCTTTCAGATGCAATAGAAACGTCGCCATGACTCCTCCCGTCATTGCGAGGAGGGCGTCTAGCGCCGCTTTTAACGGCGCTGCCCGAACGAAGCAATCTCCCCCAACAAATAGGCAATTACCCATGCTTTCTTTTAGTTTCCTAAACCCGTCATTGCGACCCCGAGCGAAGCGAGGGGGAAGCAATCTCCCCTACTGAAATAGAAATTACTATGCCGCGCCAAGGATTCTTCTACATTATGACCAACAAATACAACACAGTTCTATATTGTGGCGTGACCAATAACCTTGCGCGCAGAGTCGCGGAACACAAAGAGAAACCAGGCAATACGTTCGTTGGCCGATATTTATTGAACAAACTTGTCTATTACGAACTAACGGAACGCATTATCGATGCAATAGAACGAGAAAAGCAGATTAAGGGCGGTTCGAGGCAAAAGAAGATCGACTTGATAAACAGCCTTAACCCTGCATGGAAAGACTTGTATGATGAAGTCCTTGAGGATTAGTAATCCGTGGTGGAGAGTGCTTCGCGGCGTCACGCCGCCTTCGGCGTCTTATCTGCTCGCAACGACGGGTTTGCTTTCAACGTCATTGCGAGGAGGGCGTTTAGCGCCGCTTTTAACGGCGCTGCCCGAACGAAGCAATCTCCCGGCTGGATTCCAAGCAATGCAGGAGATTGCTTCGCGGCATCACGCCTTGCCTGACGGCAGGCTTACTGGCTCGCAATGACGAACTACACACCGAATCCGTCATTGCGAGGAGGGCGCCCAGCGCCGCCTTTAGCGGCGCTGCCTGAACGAAGCAATCTCCCGGCTGGATTCCAAGCAATGCAGGAGATTGCTTCGCGGCGTCACGCCGCCTCCGGCGTCTTACTGGCTCGCAATGACGGGGTTGGGGTTGCTTCGTCGGGCTTGCTCCGCAAAGCCACTCCTCGCAACGGCGGAAAGCAAGCTTTCCTTGGCTCGCAATGACGGAGTGTGATCATGGCAAATCAAATATCTGAGATCATAAATCTTAAATCATAAATTCTTTGGATTTTTTCTAGGAGCGAATAATGGTTGAGGAAATACAAGGCAGAAAGCAGATCGGCTTCGTCGTCGGCGGCACACTGAAGGACGGCCTAACGGTCCGCTTGCAGGTGCCGGCGCAAGACGTGCAGGAAGGCGCGTTCGTGGTGATCGAGTCGAATGATTGGATCTTCCATGGCCTGGTCACCGACCTGCAGCTGGGCTCCACCGATCCGCGCTTCGCCGATGAGCAGTCCGGCACGCGGCTACCCGCCGAGCTCGCCAGCCTGCTCCAGGGCCAGACGCTGTTCACCAACCTGCAAGTCCTGCCGGCGCTGATGATCACCGGCGGCGATGACCCGCAGGGTCCGCTGCCGGTCAAGACCGTGCCGTCGCATCACGCGCCGGTCATGCTCGCCTCCGAGGGCGACATCGCCGAGATCTTCGGCAAGCCGGATGCCAAGGGCAACTTCGTCATCGGCTCCACCCGCGAACAGGGGCACCCGGTGGCCATCGACCTGCGCAAATTCATCCAGCGCTCCTCCGGCATCTTCGGCGCCACCGGCACCGGCAAGAGCTTCCTCACCCGCCTGCTGCTGGCCGGCCTCATCCACCACAACGCCGCCTCCGTGTTGGTGCTGGACATGCACAACGAGTACGCCTACAACGACCAGGACGAGAACGGCAACCCGGTCACCGGCCTCAAGACCAAGTTCGGCAATAAGATCAAAGTCGTCGGCCTGGGCGCGGGCGCCGCCATCCGCGGCTCCGTCCCAGACTTCAACCTGGAGATCGCCATGAGCGATATCCAGCCAGAAGACATCGAGCTGCTCACCCGCGAGCTCAACCTCAAGGAGACCACGCCGGCAACGCTGGACGCGCTGATTGCTACTTTTGGGCGCCAGAACTGGTTCAAGCAATTCAAGGAGCTCAAGAACGGCGCGGTCATCCAAACCGACGAAGGCTCGCCAGGTAAACCTGGCGCACGCGTCCCGGCGCCCGATTCCGTGGCCGCCTGGGCAGACGAGCACGGCGTCAACGTGATGGCGGCCGAGGGCCTGCACAACAAGCTGGGCCGCGTGTTCCGCCTGCCCTACGTCACCGAGCGCCCCGCCGCCGACACCATCGGCAACATCATCGACACGCTGGAGAAGGGCAGCCACGTGGTGCTCTCCTTTGGCAACCACGAGACCGACCTGGACTACTTGCTGGTGAGCAACCTGCTCACCCGCCGCATCCGCCAGCGCTGGGAGCAGGCCACCAACGACTATCGCAGCAGCAACAAAGCCGAGCCGCGCCCGCTGGTGATCGCCGTGGAGGAG
Organism: Chloroflexota bacterium; assembly: GCA_023485685.1. Taxonomy (GTDB): domain Bacteria; phylum Chloroflexota; class Anaerolineae; order Anaerolineales; family UBA11579; genus JAMCZK01. Next base: position 28,045 of record JAMCZK010000038.1, read on the forward strand.
GCGCACAAGCTGCTCAACCGCGAGATGGCGGTGCAGACCACCTTCAGCACCATTGCCCGCGAGCTGCGCAAGTATTACGTCACCCTGCTGATCATCGACCAGCGCCCCAGCCAGATCTACGACGAAGTGATGTCTCAATTAGGAACAAGAGTGTCAGGGTGGCTCGGTGATGAAGATGACATTCGAGCGGTACTCTCTGGACTCGCGGGGAGAGATGCACTCCGAGGAATGCTGGCCAGATTACAACCCAAAGAAGAAGTCCTCCTACTCGGCTGGGGCGTACCAATGCCGTTGCCGGTGCGGAGCAGAAGGTACGACGATAAGTTCTGGGAGGAGTTGCTGGGCAAAGGCGGCGGGAAGAAGAGGGAGAAGGAGATCAAGGAGGAGTTGGGTTTCTGAGTTTCTGGTATAAAGAAATAAGAACATATGGTGAAAACAAAACTTTACCTGGGCGATTGCGCTGATATCCTCAATCAGTTGAAGACAACTCAATTGATTTGATTTTTACCTCACCGCCCTATGCTGACAGCAGGAAAGACACGTACGGAGGAATTCATCCCGACGAGTATGTAAATTGGTTCCTACCCATCACGAAAGAATTATTCCGCGTTCTAAAACCTACAGGAACTTTTGTATTAAACATCAAGGAACGTGTCGTTGAAAGTGAACGACATACTTATGTGATTGAACTTATTCTCAATATGCGGGAACAGGGTTGGCTCTGGACCGAAGAACTAATATGGCACAAGAAGAATAGTCATCCAGGAAAATGGCCGAACCGCTTTAGGGATGCCTGGGAACGGCTCCTTCAGTTTAACAAGGCGAAGCAATTCAATATGTACCAGGAAGAGGTTATGGTTCCAGTTGGGAAATGGGCAACGACAAGACTAAAAAATCTTAGCAAAACTGATAAAGTTCGTGATCCCTCAAGGGTGGGAAGTGGTTTTGGTAAAAACGTTTCCAATTGGGTCGGTCGCGAAATGGTTTATCCAACAAACGTCCTGCATATGGCAACCGAAACAGGAAATAAAAACCACAGTGCGGTATTTCCAGAGGCACTACCGGAATGGTTTATAAAACTCTTTACACGAGAGGGCGACTGGGTTTTAGACCCGTTTATGGGTTCGGGGACCACGAATAAAGTTGCCCAGAGAATAGGCAGGAATTCAATTGGCATCGAAATCCTCTCCGAGTATTTCGATGTTGCAAAGAACCGAATTGACAAGAAACAGCTTATGCTATTTGAAAAGAAGGGGAAATATGAAACCAATCAAACTAAGTGAAGTGTCGAATTATGTTCAAAAGAATATTGGTTCGTTTCACGCAAAGAGATTGCTGCGCCTAAACAGTCTCAACTCAAGACAGTACTAAAAAGAAAAAATCCCTATTTATTTAAGGCGAAAAATCTGGGGGTGGCTCATGGTCTGGTAAAAGTCTTAGTTGACGCACATCTTTCATCTCAGGAAGAAACAATTTTTGGCGATTTCCTAGAAGGCTTGGCTATTTTTATATCTAGTAAGGTATACGGTGGAAAGAAATCCGCTGCAGAGGGCATAGATTTAGAATTTTCTAGAGACGGGATTGTATACATCGTCGCAATTAAATCGGGTCCGAACTGGGGAAACAGTAGCCAGATTCGAAGAATGATTAATGACTTTAATTCTGCTACGAAAAGACTACATACGAGTCTGTCGACCCTCAATGTGAGGGCTGTTAATGGATGTTGTTACGGAATTGATAACAATCCTAATAAAGGCACTTATGAAAAATTTTGCGGGCAGGCGTTTTGGGAATTTATTTCTGGAAACCCAGAACTTTATCTAGACATCATTGAACCTTTAGGACATCGGGCCAAACAAAAGAACGCTGCTTTTCAAAAGAGATATGACCAAATTTTAAATAGGTTCACTCAGGAATTTATCGAAGAATTTTGCGACGATGGAGTAATAAATTGGGAGAGACTTGTTAAATTCAACTCGAGTACAGTTCCTTAATTACGGGAGGTTGGCATGGCAAGACGTCAGGGATCGCCTACATTTGGGCACAGATATGTTGGCAACAAGAACAATATGGAGGTTCACGACCTAGATAACGAGAAAACCGGCCAAAATCAATGTCAAATTGATGAGATCATAAGAGCTGGTAATGCAGTGATTTTCACACCTGACACACTATCCCAAGCTCATTCCGAGGGATACGACAATTGCGCCTATTGTCTAGGCAGTTCAACAAGATAAAACAATACTGTACTGCTCTCCCAATCTACTATAAAAAGAGCCGTGTCCGTTGCACGGCTCTTTACTTTAATCATTGCTGAGGCATCAATATCGCCAAGCCCCGGATACTTCGTCCGATTCGTGCTTTAAAGCGTGGTAGCTGTGTACATGTTGTAGCTCTAGCCGATTTGGTAACTATGGTAGCTGTGGTAATTGTGGTGAGTTTGGTTGCTCATCGGCGGCGGATTCCTCGATCAGCTTGTTCAGCAAATCATTGACGGAAACTTCAACGATTTATCAACGCGGTGGGGGACGGCGAAGTAGTAGATGCCACCGGGGCGGAAGAGTTTCATGGCAAAGCCTTTGTTCACCAAGGCGTTCAGGCGCCTATGGGTGTTGCTGCGATCCTGGAGGCAGGAGGGACTCTAAGTCAGTTCCAACAACGGTAGATTTACGGCGGAATATTCGACATTCATCAAACCCCCACGCCATCAGTAAATGGGGATGCCTGCGTAAGTAGCCACATATTCGTCTTATTTTTGTAAACGGGGGTTCGTAATAACTTCTTCCGTGCAATATTCGCTGGAACTCAGCAACCTCGTAGGGTTGTATATGCATATGTTATTTGTTTAATTCAGTATAAAGGTCGCTAAAAAAAACGTCGGCGCCCCAAGCTTGAGCTGCAGTAAATGCTACACGGCGTTGTTGATCCTTTGTCAACGGATTCGCTGGCTTGTAACCTAAATCATGATCAGCCAGCGCCCAGGCATGCTGAAACAAGGTTTTTACTTGCAACTCAAAAAACCTCGGACAATCATCACGATCTATTTCTTTATCAAACACATCCTCGGGAATGAACAAAATAAAATGCAATCCCTCATAGCCAAATTCAGATGGCGTGTCAGGAACTATTGTTTTCTCTTCAATAGGACCAAAATATTTCTTTACAAATTCCTGTAGTGGCTCAATATCAGACAAGTAATATGCAACAATGCGAGCCCCCAATTGATCTTGGATTTGATTCAGCGGATCAGAGTATTTAGGCTTTCCCTCTTCAATTTTTTTGGCTTTCTCTAAAAATGAATCTAGTGCCTTAGGTCTAGCCACCACTTTGTCAATCCTAGGTAACTTTTCATCAGTAACAAGATCGAGAAGGTAACTTTCAAGTCTTTTGGCAAGGGGAATGAGACATTTCTCCAGTCTTTGTTCATACGATTCTTGTAAATTTCTGCTTTTATTCATTTACGACCCCTGACTCTTTCGTCAACAATTTTCCCTTCTGTTGCAAACCTGACCACACCTTCGTTTTCATTAATTGTAGTTTTCTCAAATACGTCCTCGAACTGGTCTGATGGCGCGATCATCATTGCGCCGGTATCTAATTCAACACTGGCGAACGACGCGTGTCTTCGAAATTCTTCTGCATCAATAGCAAATACATCGCTTGCAGTTCTTTCCCCTGGCAATACCGAGAGAATAGATTCCCGAGCGTTTTGCGGCAGATTAAATCTTTGAAAAAGTTGATTTATAGAAAAGCGTTGACCATCTAAAGCCTGAACAAAACGGGCAAAGGCTACTAAATCGTGCTTGACGTCTTTATCTTGAGAAATACCACTAGCACTTCTGATTGCCCGTGCAATGCGTCTAGTTCCTGCTTGAGCAGTTGTGAAAAAGTCGGATGCTAAAAAATCTTTTATCCAATAATAGGCTATTTGCTGATTAGATGCGTTTACTTGTTTATCGGTCGCACTCCCATTCCAGAAATCTGCGTCAAGAGACCTGCCCAAATAAAGTGCAGCTTTATATGACTGGGCGTTCTTCATGAATATTCGCTCTAAGAAATCAATGCGCAACCCTCCCTTTTGGGCCTCAGCTAGAATTCCCACATCTGCGGGAAATCTTGATAAAACAAATTTTCTCTGTCCTGCCTCTTGCCCTAAGATAAGAAATAATAAGCCTAATCCGGACTTATTGGTAGTAACATCTCTTAGTCTGTGCGCTATAAATCTCCCTGCCCTAACACCAGGGCTTCGGAAATAATTAATAAAATCAGCCCTCACTACACTATGTTGAATCGCTGGGTCTGTAGTTACAAATCTAATCGGGATTTCACATTCGACCTCAGATCCCTCATAAATCCCATTTAGCATTTCAAAAAGGTGGCCCCGAAGAGCTAGCATCACGCCTAACGCTTGGTCCGGATTCTCAACGTGTTTTCCTGGTGACACTAAGAAACTACAGATTGAATTAATCGCCATTCTTTCCTCTCCTACGGCTTAAATCACATTTCAAGTTTCGCTAAGTATTATAAAGCGTAGACAGTTCTGCGGCAACGTTCTTAATCTTAATCTTCTTTTGCTGCTGCTTTGCCCTTCACCGCCCACGCCCTCGCCACCAACCGCAGCCTGCCATCCGCTTCCAGCCGGCAGCCGCCTGCGCCCGGCTTCCCGTTCGGCAGCCGGCAACCGCTTGTTTCTCCGGCGGCAAAAGGAAGCAAGACACGAAAGCACCGGTCCCCCGCCGCCTTGAACGCTTGCCAGTAATCGTCGAAATCGCGGAAGGCAGATTTTCCAAGCGCGAGCTCCTGGGCATCACCCACGGACGCGTTGACAAGTCACCCGCCATGTGCTAAGATATTTCCAATTTGGAAATATCTTAACTGGAGCTGGGATGACGGGTTCTGCTCTGAAACTTTCCGCTGAAGCCACCGGCGAGTTTATCCGGCAGCTGATTAGCATTAAACCTCGCTTGAAATTAATGCTCCCCGATGACCTGGCGCGGCTCAAGCATCGCCTCAGGGAGTTACATCCTGAAGGCGGTGTTAAGAAGGCAGCCGACTATGATCTCTTTTACCGCGTGGGCATAGTTCTCTCAGGGCAGCAAGAACCGATGACCATGAGTGAGCTGAGCGAAGCCTTGTCGGTCCCCTTTAGTTCGACTACCCGGATGGTGGAATGGCTGATTGAAAGTGGCTACGTTAAGCGCCTCCCTGATCCTGAGGATGGCCGCATCGTCCGCGTGAGCTTAACCAAAGCCGGCCAGGCGCTGTATCAAACCATCAATGATTTTCTGACTCGGCGCCTCAAGCAGATACTTTCTAAATTTACTCCCGCGGAGCGGGAAAACCTGATTGCCCTGTTGCGAAAAGGAATGGACATCCTAAAAGAACTGGAATAGTTCCCTCTTTTTTTAGGTATTTATTTCCATTTTGGAAATTTCTTCGATGGAGCTGAGATGAATTCGACTAAATTGCCTTCCCGCCTGAAAACAATCGGCCTGATGGCTGGGCTGATGATTGGGGTGTTTCTAACGCTCATGGATCAGACTGTGGTGAGCATCGCCCTGCCTTCAATTGCCGGGCAGTTAAATGGACTCAGCCTGTATGCCTGGGTTTTTTCAGGCTACATGCTGGCGCAGACCGCGTTCCTGACCATTTTCGGAAAGCTTTCCGACCTTTATGGCCGCAGGCTTATGTTTCTTATAGGTGTGGGCCTGTTCATGCTGGGTTCAATTCTTTGCGGGCAAGCTCAGACAATGGAGCAGCTGATCATTTTCCGGGCGCTGCAAGGAGTCGGGGGGGCCGGGCTAATGCCCATTGCTCTTGCCATCCTGGGTTTCCATTATGGACCCAGGGAACGGGCAAGACTTCAAGGCATTTTGGGAAGCGCAGCGGGGCTGGCGGTCGTGGTCGGTCCCACTGTGGGTTCGCTTGTCGTGGAAAATTTCTCCTGGCGCTGGGTGTTCTACATCAACCTGCCTTTAGGCATTCTTTCAGCGGTACTTGTGGTCCTGTTCCTGCGCGAATCCCGCGACACGGCGAGAACTCCATCAATAGATTATTCGGGTGCAATTACCCTGCTGGGATGGGTAGGTTCATTGATGATCGCCTTTTTCTTCAGTCGCGACTTACCCTGGAGTTCACCTCAGATCTTGGGTCTGCTGGGCGCCTTTATATTATTTTTTGTGCTCTTCCTCTTCAACGAGTCCCGCGCTCGAGAACCCATTCTGCCCTTGCACATCTTTGCCCACCCGACCGTGGCTGCCGCCAGCGCCGTCGCATTTGTCCGGGCAGTCGCCTTTTATGCACTAATCATCTACGTACCCCTTTTAGTGCAAGGGGTCCTTGGAGGCACTCCCGAGAACGCTCGCAATGCACTAATCGCTTTCGCCGTCCCGGTTATTTTTGGTGCGGTCATCGCCGGGTTTCTTGTGGCCCGCAACATCAGTTATCGCACGTTGTTAATGGTGGGCTTAGCGCTTTTCGGAGTAGGTCTTTGGCTGGTGAGCCAGCTGGGCAGGAACTCCGATCAAGGTGTGCTTCTGCGTGACCTGGTTCTAGCAGGGTTCGGCGTGGGCATAACTCAGGTAACCATCGTCCTGGCGCTTCAAAATTCAGTTAAACGTGAACACATGGGCACAGCCTCTTCGCTGTCCCAGTTTCTTACCAACCTGGCAGGAACAGTGGGCGTAGGTTTGCTCGGTTTTTATCAGTCCAACCTGTTGATTAATCGAGTGAGCCACATCGTTACTTCGGCGACCTTGGAACAACTTTCGCCGCAGGCAGCACAAGTGCTCAATGATGCCGCCGCTTTGGGACGCGTGTTTACCAGCCCTGCAGCTGCAGCCCAGCTTCCTTCCCAGTTGTTGGACACACTTCGGGGAGCGCTGGAAAATTCCCTGACCAGTGTTTTTCAAGTAGGTTTGTTCCTGACAGCCATTGCGCTTTTTGCCAGCCTGTTCATGCAGGTTCAGCAAGCGAAAAGGCAAACGAAGCAGCGCCGGGCGTGGCTTCTGATCTCGGTGAGCGGACTTAGTCATCTTCCATGCCAGCGAAAACGGGCTCATGGTTGTATAGAACGAGAGGTCTCTATCCGTTCCTCTCAATCCTGGCCATCCTGCTCATTAAATTTGTGACCTCGAGCCGTATCAGCCCAGTCATCTATCTGGCGTCGCTTATTTTGGCGCTTTGCCTCCTGGGCTTCAGGGTTTGGGCGGGCAGGCTTCATGGAAATCGCTGCCCGATCCGGAGAAAACTATAAGCACACATTAGTTACAGCCGGGCCTTACGCCTATGTTCGAAACCCTATGTATTTGGCGGCCATGTTGTTAGGCTTGCTTTATGTGGTCATATCCGGGGTGTGGTATTCACTTTTTATCTGGATCCTTGGTTACGTTTTCACCTACTCCCAGGTCATTAAGTATGAGGAGGAAGACCTGCACCTGAAGTTTGGCCGAAAGTATGAGGAATATCGTTCAAAGGTTCCAAGGTTGATCCCGGCGCTGAGAGCATACGATGACGGGATCGGGGAATTCAAATTAGGAAGTGAGACTTTGCGCAATGCGCTTGCTGAAATGATTATTCTTTCCGCGTTCTGGTTTCTTTACTGGTGGCTCTAATGCAGCACACGGTAGCAAGTGGGCATCGATGAGACTGCCCCGCATACGAGCTGAAGCTCTGCCCTATCTCGCTGGGCTGGGGCTGTTAAGCCTCGTCATGTTATTGATGCGATCCTGGTTCAGTCTTCCAGCTCTCGGACTGCTTCTTTTCGTGGCCTTCTTCTTTCGTGATCCCGACCGGCAAGTGAGGCCTTCATTGGACGCAATCCTGGCTCCCGCGGATGGTCGGATAGCTGACGTTAGCGAGGTCTTTGAAGCGCAGTTCCTAAAGCAGACCGCGGTCCGGGTGGGCATATTTCTTTCCTTATTCGATGTGCACATCAATCGTAGCCCGGTGGATGGTCGCGTAATCTATCTTAAGTACCAGAGGGGAAAGTTCAGGCCGGCATTCAGGGCCCCGGCTACCCTCGAAAACGAACGAAATCTTGTCGGCTTGGAAGGGCAGCGCGGAAAGGTATTGGTGGTTCAGATCGCCGGTATTCTGGCGAGGCGAATTGAGTGCCAGGTGATCGAAGGGGACGTTCTGGAGGCTGGGCAGAGATTTGGCATGATTCGTTTCGGATCGCGCACAGAACTATTCGTTCCTGAAAAAATGATCGAAGTGCTGGTAAATCCGGGCGATTATGTCAAGGCTGGTGAAACCGTTGTGGGGAGATGGAAATCCGTATGAACCGGACATGGATCCCTAATTTAATTACCTTGGGCAACCTGGCGGCAGGCTTCATTTCCGTATTGTTTACCCTCCACGCCCAATTCGAAATCGCCGCCCTGGTCATTTTAATTGCCTGCGTTTTAGACGGTCTGGATGGAAGAATTGCCAGGTGGCTCGGCGCTAGCAATCCAATGGGAGCGGAACTGGACTCCCTGGCCGATGTAATTTCCTTCGGCGTGGCTCCCGGATTCCTGTTGTACGCCCTCGATCTACGCAATCTTGGCCTTTTAGGAGCTTTGCTCTCAGTACTTTATGTGTTAAGCGCAGCCTTCCGACTGGCACGCTTCAATCTCGGGACCATTCCCGGCTACTTCGTGGGGTTGCCAAGTACCGTGGCGGGAGGAATTACCGCTTCCTTCGTTTTGTATGGTGCAAAGCTTCAAACCCCGTTCTATCCTCTGCTATCTTTGTTGCTGGCCGTTCTGATGGTAAGCCAATTGCCCTACAGGGACTTCAAACGTATCCACTGGTCTGAACTGCGTCTCTCCAAGTTGTTCCTGGCCGTAACCCTTGCTTCCATCTTTGCCCTGATCAACCCGCGCAAATTGATCTTCTTGCCACTTACGATCTATCTGTTATATGGACCTAAAGACCATCTGATGGCGGCACATAAGAAGGTGGACAGGTCCACAGAAATGACTGGCCAAACAAGGAGCTGAATCATGGATTTGTTATCGCACACCCTGATGGGAAGCCTGGTGGCTTCGATAGGGCTGCAAAAAAAATACGGCGCGGTTGCCTCAGCAACGATGATCGCCGCCAACCTCCTGCCGGATATTGATGGCACCGCGATGGCCCTGGGACCGAAGTATTTCTTTCTGTATCACCGTCACCCTTTGACCCATTCGCTGGGCGGGGCGTTTGTGCTGTCAGCAGCACTCACGGCTGTTGTTTCCCTCGCCACTTCATTTAAGCGACCGGGTTTAGTCTTCCTCATCTCCTTTATTGGCGTTGTTTTACATCTCCTTAGTGACCTCTTGACTCCATGGCCAATACCCATCCTATGGCCCTTCTCAGCCAGGACGTATTCATTCGATTTGATCAATTTCCTTGATCCGTTCCTTCTGGCTTTGCTGGTAGGAAGTTTCTCATCGGTTCGCCACTGGCCCGCACGAGGGTTGTTGTTCGGAATACTTACGATCGCTATTGCCCTTGGATATCTGGGTTTCAGACTATACGGCCAGGGGACGGCCTTAAATATCGTTAGGGAAAGGTCTTCGAGCCAGGAGATTACGACCCTGCCCCATGGGTTGAGCCTCACAAATTGGGATGTAATAACGCGCGAGCAGCAGGGCTATGCTCTCTATATAGTCGACGCCCTCCGAAGGGATATGCAGGGTCCACAGATTTTTCATTCTGTTTCGGACGAACGCATCCCAATCATTGCCGGCAAGTCAGACTTGGTTCAAGCATTTCTCAAGAGGGCCCGATTCCCGCTTGTTCGCACTACTGAAATGGGCACTCTCACCACGATAGAGTGGCTGGATGTCCACCTTATTACAAGCGGTGGGGCCATAAACGGAGTGAAAGTGACTATCAATGATCAAGGCGAGATTGTCGAAGAAAAGTTTATATTCAACTCCCGGCGTTAATAGGAACACCTCCAGCGAAAGCTGCAGCGTTCAGGTGCCTTTGCTTTGGCACTCTGACTTCCTTGACACGGCGCCCCAATCCCACATTTCCCCGCCAAAGCCATCCGATAATATCTGCCAGCAATCTTGAACCTTAAAATCGGCTTTGGCTGCGGCCCACCCCCAAAACCTTGCCCTGACCCTGAGCGCAGCGAAGGGGAAATGGGGACATTATTTTTCTTCTCTCTCACCAAAGCTCGCCGCTGCAGCGGCGAGCGATTCGAAGGGCAAATCTGGAATCTTCAGAAAGCGTCATCTTTATGCGAGGGGGGATTGGGGGGCATGCAATGTCCCCCCAACGGGGAGCCTGTCCCGAGCGAGCCGCCTCGCGGCGACGAGGGATCCGGGCCAGCGGCCCCCAAGGATAAAATGGGCAACCACCCCACATTCCTCAATGTGCCTTGTCTCCAGCAATCCCACCTCGGAGACTCGACTCTTGTCGATTGTCTTCCTTGACATCAGAATTAACCGTAATTACAATGTACCTACTTTGAGGTGATCATGCCGGTGAAAACAAAAGTCATCAAAATAGGCAACTCCAAAGGAGTTCGCATTCCCAAAGCCCTCCTCGAGCAGGCCAACCTGGGCGATGAGGTCGAGATGGAGGTGCAGGAAGGCAAACTCATAATGAGGAACGTGAAAAAACCTCGCGAAGGTTGGGAGGAGGACTTTGCCCGCATGGCGGAAGAAGACAAAGAGATTTTGGACATTACTTCCCTTTCCAATGAATGGGACGATACGGATTGGGAATGGTGACCAAACGCTCGGAAGTCTATCTTGTCAGACTAGATCCAACTCAGGGACACGAGATGAAAAAAACGCGTCCATGTCTTGTAATTTCGCCGGACGTAATGAACCGCAATTTCAAAACCGTCATCATTGCTCCTCTAACCACAAAAAGCCACTCCCAGGTAACCCGCATTCCATGTAAATTCGAAGGGAGACCTGGCTGGGTTGTGCTTGATCAGATTCGCGCCGTAGACAAGAACCGCTTGGTCAAGTTCTTGCGCGTCATGGATGAAACGACAAACCAAAAAGTATTGCAGGCATTGGGCGAAATGTTCGCGCCATAGGCGTTTTCCCCGGCTCCGACTTCCCTCCCGTTGTTTGCGGGGCCTGCGTCCCGCTCTGATTCGCCTTTGATTTCCAGGAGGTTGAAAATGGCAGAGACCGCATCAAAACAATTCAAGGACAAGGTCGCCCTGGTTACCGGCGGCGCTTCCGGGATCGGCGAAGCCTGCGCCCTCACCTTCGCGCGGAGCGGCGCTAAAGTGGCCGTCGTGGATCTGAACGATGAGCTCGGCGAAAAAACCGCGGCCGCCGCCAGGCGGGCGGGAGCGGACGCCATCTACCTGCGCGTCGACGTGTCCGACCCGGCCGCGGTCGAGAAGATGGTGGCGGATGCCGTAAAGGCCTTCGGCCGCGTGGATATCGCCGTGAACAACGCCGGCATCGGCGGAGAGTCGAATCCCACCGGAGCGTACAGCATCGAAGGCTGGCGCAAAGTGATCGACATCAACCTGAATGGCGTGTTCTACTGCATGCGCTACCAGATTCCCCAAATGCTCAAGCAGGGCAGCGGAGTGATCGTGAATATGACCTCCATTCTGGGGACGGTGGGCTTTGCCAATTCCGCCGCCTATGTCGCCGCCAAACACGGCATCCTTGGGCTCACCAAGACCGCCGCGCTGGAGTATGCCAAGCAGGGCATCCGCATCAACTCGGTGGGGCCGGGATTCATCAAGACCCCGCTGCTGGATTCCCTCGACGAGCAAACCCAGGCTTACCTCAGCGGACTCCATGCCATGGGGCGCATGGGCGAAGCGCAGGAGGTCGCCGACCTGGTCGCCTATCTCTGCTCGGACCAGGCCTCCTTCCTGACCGGCGGCTATTACCTCGTGGATGGTGGATACACCGCGCAATAATTTCAGGGTGAAGCCCTCGCACTTTCGTTAGCCGCCCTTCCGCGCGCGGCTACGATGCTAGAATCAGGGTGACGATCCGCGCCGTGTTTTCAGGAGGACTCGGTATATGAAAACTACCCGCCTGCTCACCATTCTTTTCACCCTCGCCACCATCACCGTCAACGGTCTCGCCAACGCGCTGCCTTTCAACGGCCAGACCACTGCGGAGATCTCCAATCGCTTCCCCATCTTTTTCGTACCTGCTGGCTATGTCTTTTCCCTTTGGGGTCTCATCTATCTCGGCCTGCTGGCCTTTGCCGTCTACCAGGCCTTGCCCGCCCAGCGCAAAACTAAATTGCTGGATGACATCGCCCTGCTGTATTGGCTTTCCTGCATCGCCAATGCCGTGTGGATCTTCCTCTGGCACTATGAATACTTCACCCTCACCGTCTTCGTGATGGTCGTCCTGCTCCTTTCCCTCATCGCCATCTATCGTCGACTGCGCGCCGCCACGAAACCGGATGCCGGCTTCCGCTGGTGCGTCCAGCTACCATTCAGCATCTACCTCGGCTGGATCTCAGTCGCCACCATTGCCAACGCTTCGCAATGGCTCTACTTCCTGAATTGGAATGGTTTTGGCCCCAGCGGGGACGTGTGGGCCGTGATTATGCTGCTCGTTGCGACAGCGCTCGGCACCGCCATGCTGCTGCGCGAACGCGATTGGGCCTACGCGCTGGTCCTCGTCTGGGCATTCGCCGGAATCGCTGTCGCCCAGGCAGCATCACCCTGGTGGCCTACAGCGCCTGGATCCTCACCGCGGCCACTGCCCTGATGATCTTAATGACTCTCGCGCGGAAACCAACCGCGGCTTGAAGCGGGATCCGCGAAACATAAAAAACGAGCGACCGCATCGCTCGTTTTTACTTTGAGGTTCAGGAAGCCCCTAAGCGCTTCCTCCGCTTGGCCTTGTACAAGGCCACGTCGGCCAGTTCGATCAGTTCGGTGATGCCGCGGATCGGCGGCTGGTGCCCATTCGTGGAGGCTAAGCCGAAGCTGCAGCTCAGCGGCAGCTGCTTTCTGCCGGCCTTCACCCGTTCCTTTTGAACCGCGCCTTCCATGCGCCCCGCGATCATCTGGGCAGCCTCCTCCGAGGCGCCCGGCAGCACGACCATGAACTCGTCTCCGCCGTAGCGCCCGAACCAATCGTAGGGCCGCTTGTGCTGGTCGACCACCCGGGCTACGGCGTTCAGCGCCTGGTCTCCAGCGTTGTGTCCATAGGTGTCATTGATCTCTTTCAACCCGTCCATATCCACCAGCATCAGGCTCATCGGCTGCTGCTCACGCGCGTAGCGTTCCCATTCCGCTCGGGCATGCTGCAAGACGGTCTCCCGGTTCAAGATTCCGGTCAGCGGGTCGGTGCTGGCTTTCACCACCATATGCACCAGAGTACTCTTCATGCGTTGCTCTTCCATCACCTTTTGCGTCACGTCGCGGCCGGTGCTCTGGTAGTGAAGCGGCTTGCCATGCTCGTCCTTCACCAGTGAGAGGTTTGTCTCCAGCATCAATTCGTCACCGGCCTTGGTGACAACCCGTCGTGTGATGGGCGCCAGAAAATCCGTGCCCTTTACCGCCTCCAAGCGCTCTTGCACGTCCCGCCACTCATCGGCCGGAAATAGTTTTTGGACGGGCAGGTCAACCATTTCTTTTGGTTTATAGGCCAGCATCTTTGCGGCCTGCTCATTCACTTCAATGAGCCTCAGATTCAAACCAAAGATGAACACAGCATCAGTGGTTTGCTCGAACAGTGCCCGAAAGCGGTACTCACTGTTGGCTAGATTCAGCGTGAGCGCTTGAATGATGCGCTTCGAATACAGGATCGTCCCGGCAGAAATCAGCAGGAGGGCGGTTTGAATCGAGAAGCGGATGATCGGCTCGTCATTGAGCACCAGTTGTGTCAGTTGCTGTGATTCGGCAAAATAAATCAATGAAAAATTGAAGAGGGTTGTGGCTATTACCACAATCAAGGTGAACCCCGTCGTTGTGACCAGCGCGGCCACCACCACTACAAAGGCCTGGGCGACCAGCGCAACGCTGGCAATTCCCCCGGAATAGAAAATGGAGACAGAAATAAGAATACCGGAGCCCAACACCAAAAGAACGGACGCCGGATTCAGGCCAAAACGAAACCACACCAGCCAGACCCCCACCTCAAAAAGGAGAAAAGCCGCAACCAATATAACGTCGATCGAAAAGACAGGGTCGGTTAGGATAATTACGACTGCTAAACCGAGCGTGATGGGAATACCCAGAGAGAGCATCGCCCCCAGCAAGCGCGCACGCCAATTATCCCCCAGCCCCTCGTAGTGCGGAAACAACCTTTGGAGCCTCAAGGCGAGTGGGCCCTTGCAAAAATGTTGGCCGCTATTCTAATTCATTTTCGAACCGACAAATAGTTCGGTCAGCCATCCTGGTTAGCTGCCTCAGCGACTCATCCGCATCCAGCGGCAGGCAACCGCAGGGTCGAGGCGTCCGGATGGCTCACACATTCACTTTGATCACACCTTCCTCCGCCAGCTCAAATTGCGTGCCAAAGGGCTCCGAGGCGGCTTTCAGGCAACCCAGCATCCAGCGGGCATCCTCGGCGGCCGCACGCTGCAGCCGGAAACGCTGGATCTGCAACGGCACCAGTTCCAGTTTGCGCAGCTTGAACGGCGCAGAATCGAAATCCGCGAAAACCATGAACACCAGGTCATCGCGGAACTCTTCGTAGCCGCCGATGCCCTCGTAATCGTTGATGAAGTCGCCGCAGCCATAGAAGACCAGGCGGCCATTGTAGAGCTCGACGGGCCGCGGGTGGTGCGAGGAGTGGCCATGGATGATGTCCACACCGACTTCATCGATCAGCGCATGGGCAAAGCGCACCTGGGCCTGGGGCACCGCATAGCCCCAATTACCGCCCCAATGGATGCTGGCAACCACCACATCGCCCGGCTTGCGATGCTGCTCGATGGCTTCGCGAACCTGGCTGACGGCATCCGAAGCCAAGCTATCCAGCAACCAAACGCCAGGCGATTTGTCCGTTGTGCGCCAACTGCGCGGCACTCCGCTGGATTCCGTGCATATCGAGAAGATCAGTACCCTGTCGCTCCCGGTCTCGAAGATGGCCGGCGTCTGGGCGGCGGCAAGCGTTTCGCCCGCGCCGGCGTGCCGCACGCCGGCGCGCTCCAGCGTCGCAATCGTATCTCGCAGGCCATGCTCGCCCCAGTCCAAAACGTGGTTGTTCGCCAAGCAGCAAATGTCGATGCCCGCCGCCGTCAACATAGCGGCGTTATCGGGGTGCATGCGATAGTTGATCCCCTTAGGCGCAAACTCGTCGCTAGACGTGATGGCCGTTTCTAAATTCACAACCTTCAGGTCTGCTTTTCTCTCCCGCCATATTTCCAACGCATCACCCCAAATATATTCGGGCGCCCCTCCGCGCGGAATGGGCCCATTGGCGCGCTCGGCCAGCATCACGTACTCGCGCGCATCCTTCACGGAATGCTCATGCAGGCGAGGATCGCTCGGATGGCGCAGAATCTGGTCGATCCCCCGCCCAGTCATCACGTCACCGCAAAGGAAGATGCGCATCATAATAAAGAAGCTGTCAGCTATCAGCCGTCGGCCTTCAGCTAAACCATTTTCAGCCGCTAATTCTCAAATCAGAAATCGGCAATCAGAAATCAGCAATTTATTACAGTAGTTTCTTGCAAACCTCCGGGTGATCCAGAACCCTGTCCAATCCAGCGGGCATCCTCGGCTGCTGCACGCTGCAACCGGAAACGGTGGATCCCGTGAGATCGTCAAGGCGTGAAAATATGGATATAGGGCAGGAAAATTTCACCTCGGTCATTGGGTCGATGCCTCCCATTGGCTACTGTTTCCAGATCCTGCGCATCTTCCCAAGAATTGACGCCGACGCTCTCAAGCCGAGCCCTTATATCCTCGTATCGTTGGACAGGAATCGTTGCCGCAGCAGCAAATTCACCATAAACAAAGGAGGCGTTTGCCTGGTTCCAGGTTACGCTCTGCGGATGGAGGGATTCGAGCGCAAAAAAACGAAAATACAACGAACCCGTAAACAACCAGACCAGAAGGAGGGCGGCCATGGGTTTCCCTCCATTCAGGTGAAAGAAAATCATCTCCAATTGCGCACCCAAAAACAAACAAAAAAATGTCAGCGGAAAAAACAACAAGTTTGGCCGGGTATAGCCACTTATGGCAAGGACGGTGAGTGAGATCACTGTACAAAATAACCAGATTAACGAAACGCGACTCACTTTGAAATAAGAGACAAATATAATAAACAACAAGATAAAAGGCCAACTGATCAGGAAAAATCTTGAAAAAGCGTCAAAGCTGGTGATCCCGGTTAAACCATATCCAAGCTCGGCAATGGTCAAAAGAGCCTGCGGGAAAATGGGTTGCAATGGTTCAGGTTGAGGAACAAAAACAGTTCTTAATCCAAAATAGATCGACCCGGCCAGGAGACAAGCTGCTAAATACACGTGCATCTTCCAAGTTGACTTTCCCTTGTCCACAGTTCGCCCTGCATAGAGATAACCCAGCAGAATGATCACAAGGATTGCGGCAATCGAATCTTCCCTAACAAATAGGTTGATAACAGAAAGAAGAACG
This sequence comes from Chloroflexota bacterium, assembly GCA_023485685.1. GTDB lineage: Bacteria > Chloroflexota > Anaerolineae > Anaerolineales > UBA11579 > JAMCZK01. The sequence continues at coordinate 44,582 of JAMCZK010000038.1, forward strand.
GATAGGGAATAAAAACCGATCTGGCTTCTATCAATGGCTGTTATAAGACAGGTCAGGGAAAGTATGAAGAGAACTGCTTGCAATAAACGAGTTCCATCGGTAACCCAAACAAGGTGGGGAATGTTATATCGAGCGACAAGGATCAAGCTGGCTGCCACAAGACCGAATCCCCAGGACATGCCGAACTTATAAGCTACCCAGCACAACAACGTTAAATAAAAAGCAAACAGGGCCGCCTGAAAAACCCGATGGGCAATAACATCTTCTCCAAAAAAGAAGTACCGTAAATGATTGAATAGAGTTGTCAGGGGTCTATATCCACGAGACTCTATTCCATCCACATCCCAATTGCCAACAAAGGCCGAACGAAGTTCCTCGGGGGTAAATGCCCTGATCAAGTGCAGGTCATCATAAAAAAAGGGGTTATCAATCGCTTTCCAGGAAACCAGGATCGCCAAAATGACGAAAAATATGAAGGCAAGCAAAACCAACTGTCTTGGTTGCAGTTGCATATTTACTCGCAATTCTTAATAAATATGAATCGTTCTCTCATCCAGCAGGTAACGGGTAATTGCCTATTCTCATTTCTCCTTTCTCTTGCATGTACCTCCTTATCCCCTTCCTCGGCGCTGTAACCCTGCGCCATCAACTCGATGCCCATCGGCCCAAAAGCAATGTTGGTCAGGGACTGTGTGGCCACCGCGCCCACCCCGGCGCGTACCCAGGGCACCACCGCTCCCACGCTGGGCTGGTGCGTCTGCACACCGACGCCGAACTGCTTGGTTTCAGGATCATAAGCAACAATCGAGTAGGTCATGGGACACCTCGAAGGAAATTAGACCATGAAAAAAGCGGTCAGCGATCAGCTTTCAGCTATTAGCAATTAGCTTTTAGCTTTCTTCCGTTCTGCTATTCTGCGGGAGAGGGGAATTGGTGAGGGGCGACTTCCTTGACGATGCCCTTCAATTTCAAGCCGAATTCCCAAAACCGTGCATTAATAGACCCATGCAGCGCAAGAACATCAATCAACCCTTGTCAGGCCCCGCCCTAGGCACCGCCCTGAACCCTGCCTTGACCCTGAACGTAGTGAAGGGGAAGTGAAGGGAACAGCTTGCGGAGCCTGCCCTGAACGGAGCGAATGGGACGAATGGGTAGGTCGACCCCACCCACACCTCGCGGAATAATATCCTGACTGTTACGGAAGATTTCAATGTGCAACGTGTCAACTTGTAATGGTGCGCTCCCCCGGAAATTGCACATTGCACATAGTAGGTCGGAGAATAAGGTGCCATAAGATTTGGCATTGGGACGTCGGACTTTGGACTTTGGACGTTTGGCACAAAGCTTGCATCAACGGGTGAGTAACTATGGCACTTAACGGTAAAGGTATTTACCTCTGGCAGATCCAGCGCGTAGCAAGCGGCGACCCCGCGGCCATCGCCAATATGGCGGCTGCGGCCAACCTGACCCACGTGCTGATCAAGGTCGCCGACGGCAAATATGGCTACGGCTTCTCAAACGGCACCGACTTGGTGCCAGGCGTGGTGGCCGCCCTGCGCGCTAAAGGCATCCAGGCTTGGGGCTGGCAGTATGTCTACGGCGCCGACCACAAGGCCGAGGCCCAAAAAGCCATTGACCGCATCAAAATGCTAAAGCTGGACGGTTTCGTAGTAAATGCCGAAGGCCAATTCAAAGCCAAAAGCATGGCGGATATTGCCAGCAAGTACATGAAGCTTCTCCGTGCGGGTGTCGGCAACTTCCCCATCGGCCTCAGCACCTATCGCTATCCGACGGTCCATTATCAGTTCCCTTACGGGGTTTTCCTGGAATATTGCGATTACAACCTTCCCCAGATCTACTGGATCGAATCGGTGAACCCCGCCCAGCAGTTGAAAAAATCCTACGACGAATACAAAGCCATAAAACCCTGGCGTCCCTTCATCCCCACCGGCGCGGCTTTCGCCCAGGGCAACTGGACAGTTACTCCGGCGCAAATCAACGAATTCCTCGCCAAAGCCCGCGCCATGCAATTGCCCGGCGCCAACTTTTGGGAGATGGGCGCGGCCAACGATAACGGCGCCCAACTCTGGAACGCCATCCGGTCTTACGACTGGGCTACGGGGACGGCGCCTACACCAGAGCCCGGTCCCGAACCGCAACCGGTTCCAACTCCCACGCCGCCGCCCGCTACCAAGCCCGATATCCTAAACCGCTACCTGGCCGCGCTGAACAGCCAAAATGCAAACAAACCCACTTTGCTGTACGAAAAAAATACCAGCAAACTATTTGCCGGCAACAAGAAGTACAAAGGGCGCACCGAGATTTATGCCTTTTACAACAAGCTCTTCAAGAACGTCATGCCCAAAGCCACGTTTAGCTATCGAACCTGGTCCTGGAAGGGCAACGTGTATAAGGTCAATTGGAAAGCCATATCGGGAAGTAGAAGCTGGATGGGCGCCGACACGATCATCATGAGCACAACCAACCCTAACCTGATCGATCAGCATTACACTGCGATCCCCAAGTCGAAATCCATCGACCCGGACGACGAGTCTATTTTTTCAGAAGCCGGGCCAATTCCCGTATAAACCCGGCCTGCGCCGGGTTTATTTTTTCACTCCCCTCGGAAAGCGAAAACCACGCGGCCCGGTCTATTTCGGGAAATTCCCGCGTCTTCCCGGATTTCGGCGGCCACTCCATCTCGAAAGCGTTGCTCTGAACCTGAGCCGGATCGAGATCGGCCTCCACTGTCCAAGCGTGCACGATCTTGCCGCTCTTTAGCGTTACCGGAGCCAAGGATCTGAACTCGCCACTGATGCTCAATCCGGTTTCCTCCTGGAATTCTCGCCGGGCAGCCGCCAGTGGATCCTCCTCGTCGAATTCGCCCTTAGGAATTGTCCAGGCGCCGGAACCCTTCTTGGCCCAAAACGGCCCGCCGGGGTGCACCAGAAATACCTCCGGCTGATCCCGAAATCTGTAAACCAGAATACCAGCGCTCTTTTTTGGCACGCCTTTGATTGTAATGTACCCAAAATCTGGCGTAACCCGCCTTTTTAGCCCCAATACCCAGCGCTTGACTCGATTAGCACTTCTGTTCTATACTCTACCCAACTTTAGAACACTTGTTTCTGCCCAATTCGGGTAAGGAGAAGAGATGGTCAATCGAGGATTGCTAAGTCAGTTCAACTGGTCGGCCCGCCTGCAGCGCAACCTAGTCTGGGGGCTGCTGATCGCCGGCGCGCTGGTGGCGTTCGAAGCCTTCAATTACAGCACCACCGAGTTCGCCATGCGCGACCTGTTGGGCGATTTACGTTTCGGCGGCATCGGCTGGGCCACCATTTTGGCCCTGGCGTTCTGCAGCATCGATTTCGCCGGTATTGCCCACATGTTCAGCAATGGCACCAATCTGAAAGAAAAGCAGGGCCTGGAAGTTTGGTACCTGTTTGCCGCCTGGCTGCTGGCCGCCACGATGAATGCCATCCTGACCTGGTGGGGGGTCTCTGTCGCTATTTTGGAGCACGGCAGCCTGGGCAACGCCCTATTGGGCCGTGAAACACTATTGCAGATCGTGCCTGCATTCGTTGCAGTGCTGGTCTGGCTGATTCGCGTGCTGGTCATCGGAACCCTGATCACCGCCGGCGGCAAGCTGTTCGCTGCGCCCGGCAGTACCCAGCGCACCATGCCGCCCAGCCTGCGCCGGGTCCAACCCAGCCAGAACAGTCGCGTTGCGCAACCCGCCATGCGGCATGGGTTGGTACCGAATAAAGTAGACGAGCCAGTCTACGTAGATCAGGGCGAATTCTAGTCCGGGCAACACACATCTGTGCAAAGAGCGATTCTTCTCTCCGAAGACTTGCATCAAGATGGAGAGGCAGCCCAAAGAGGTGGTTGCCTCTCCATCTTATTATTCCCGCCCTTTTCCTCAATCCTATTCAGCGCGTTGTTGTTTTTGGGTCTAACGAAAATCACGTTGCCTCCCACGGCGAGCAACGAGATTGAAAGCCAATCCGGGCGACCCGCTCAACTCTTTACGCAGCAAGTACTGTACTGGAAGCCAGAAATCATCCGGTGGGCCGCTGACAACAATCTCGATCCCAACTTGGTCGCCACGGTCATGCAAATTGAATCCTGCGGGAACCCGAATGCAGTTTCCAGCGCCGGCGCGATGGGATTGTTCCAAGTCATGCCGTATCACTTTGCCGAAGGCGAAAATCCGTTTTCGCCAAATACCAATGCGGCGCGCGGGCTGAATTATTTGCGGAATTCGCTGGAAGCATTCCATGGAGATTCGGGATTGGCGCTGGCCGGATACAACGGCGGCATCAACGGCGCCAGACGCCCGCAATCCGAGTGGGCGCAGGAAACGCGGGATTACCAATTTTGGGGAGAGAATATTTATGCCGATGCAGCGGCCGGGCGCCAAAGCAGCCCGGTTCTGGAGCAATGGTTGGCGGCGGGCGGAGCTAGCCTATGCGCTCAGGCTGAGCAGCGAGAGGCTTACGCTCGCTGAGTTCGCCGGTTGCATCGGCGCAATCTTTATCAGCCAGGGGGAGGCGCACAGTAAAGGTGCTGCCGCGATTCAACTTCGATTTGACCTCGATTTCACCGCCGTGATTGCGAACAATCCAGTAGGCGATCGAGAGTCCCAAACCAAAGCCTGCCCCATCCTTGCTGCGCGAGCGCGACTTGTCGCCGCGATAAAAGCGCTCGAACACATGAGGCAAATCCCCGGAGGGAATGCCCATGCCGGTATCTTTCACGGAGAAAACCCCTTGACCCGTTTCTTTGGATAAGCTCACGGTTACCTTGCCGCCCTCCGTCGTGTATTTGATGGCGTTGGCGACTAAATTCAGCACCACCTGCTTCAAGCGATCACGGTCTCCACACACCAAGACCTGATCGATCTGGCCAATTTCCAACCGGACCTGTTCGCCCGCCAAAATATGAGCCTGGCTAAAAACTTCCAGCAGCAACGTGTCGAGTTCGACCCGGCGACGATCCATGGGCAATTTTCCGGATTCGGCTTGCGCCAGAATCAGCAAATCCTCCACCAGGCGCGACAGGCGATCCACCTCAAGCTCGATGCTGTGCAACGATTGTTCATCTTCGATCCCCACTCGGCGCATCAAATCGATGTTACCCCGGATCACCGTAAGCGGCGTGCGTAGCTCGTGGCCGATGTCGGCCACGAAACGGCGCTGAGTGGCGAACAACTTCTCTAAGCGACCCATGGTGTCGTTGAAGGCCGTGATCAGCTTACCAACTTCATCATCCACAATGCCCCGCGTCGGAATGCGCTTCGACAAGTCATCAGCGCGAGTGATCTGCAGCGCGGTGTCGGTCGCCGCTGCCAGCGGCGACAAAGCCCTCCGACCGGAAACCAACCCGAACATGCCGGCCAGTATGACCGCAATTAAACTGAGCACTACCAGGTAACGCACAATCTCATCGCGTAGGGCGTCAAGGATGGTGAGCGAAGTCCCGCTTTGCAGAACGCCGATAGGAGTTCCTTGCGTATACAATGGCACCGTCAGGACCCGGAAATGAACACCGCCCACTGTGACCGAGTTGTAAACGGGCAGGGTCGCGGAAAAGTTGGTGGAATCCAAAGGTTGCCGCAGCGGACTATCAGGCTCGGCGGAAGGCGTCAGGCCTACTAAACGATTATTGGTATCCCAGATTTGGACGATGACGCTGGAATCAAGCGAAACCCGCTCCGAAAGCACGAAGTCCCCTTCGTCGTTGATACGGGTCACCAGGATGAGGTCGCGGGCAGTGCGCTCCAGAGTAGCGTCAACCTGGCGCAACTGCACGACAGACACCAGGCCATATACGGCAAGGCCAAAGAGCACCAGAACGGCGCCCAGCACAACCGTATAGAACAGGGTCAGGCGCGCCCTTAGGGACATTTAGTTATTCGTCTTCGCGAAGCACATAACCCATGCCCCGCACTGTGTACAATAATCGTGGCTCTTTGCCGTCTTCCAGTTTCTGGCGAAGGTAACGGATATACACTTCGATAATATTGCTCTCTCCCCCGAAGTCATAGCCCCACACGTCGTCATAGATCATTTCGCGAGTGAGCACCTGGCGCGGGTTGCGCAGGAACAGTTCCAATAACTCGTATTCCTTGGCGGTCAAATCGATGACCCGTTCCCCCCGCTGTGCCCTGCGGGTACCTGTATCCAAGGTCAGATCCGCAAAGGTGTACGACTTCTGCTTGGGCGTTTGAGTGCGGCGCAACAGCGCCCGAATGCGCGCCAGCAACTCATCGAGGTTGAATGGCTTGACCATGTAGTCATCCGCGCCCGCGTCCAGCCCCAACACCCGGTCGCTTACCGAGTCCTTGGCCGTCAGCATCAGGATCGGAACTTTGCCCGTAGCCCGCAGCCGCTTGCAGACTTCGAGGCCGTCCATGCCGGGAAGCATCCAATCCAGGACAACCAGATCAGGACGGTTGCCTCCTGCCAGCGCCAGGCCTTTCTGGCCGGTCTCGGCTGTGTCCACCTCGTACCCCTCGAAACCCAGGCCGCGTCGCAAAAAGGCCAGAATTGCTTCATCATCTTCAATGATCAGTATCCTAGCAGCCATGTTTTGCTCTCCAACTATTGCGAATTGACTATATCATAGCCTCAAACTGAGCGAATTGAAGCTGTTAAAAACGAAGGCCGCCCGTAGGCGGCCACGTTTTTTCACAGGGTTTCTGCTTACTTCAGCTCGACCACAGCGCCGGCGGCCTCTAGTTTGGCTTTGGCGTCATTGGCAACTTCCTTGCTAACGGCTTCCAGCATCTTAGCATTGCCCGCCTCGACCTGAGCCTTAGCCTCGCCGAGGCCCAGGTTGGTGAATTGGCGCATCACCTTGATCACTTCGATCTTCTTGGGACCGGCGTCCTTGATGATTACGTCAAATTCGGTCTTTTCTTCGACAGCGGGAGCAGCGCCAGCGCCGGCCGCGGGGGCAGCGGCCATCGCCACCGGGGCAGCGGCAGAGACGCCCCACGCCTCTTCCAGTTTGGACACGAGTTCAGCCGCCTCAACGACGCTGAGCTTGCCCAGTTCTTCCACTAACTTTTCCAGATCAGCCATTTCTTTTCTCCTATTCGTTTTCTTTTTTGATTCAGGCTAAGCCGCCGCGGCTTTGTCCGCGTAGGCCTTCAAGACTTGTGCCACCCGGCGGCCGGGTTCGGCCAGCAAACGAGTGAGCTGAGTCGCCGGCGTATTGAGCAGCGCCAGGAATTGTGCGCGCACCACAGGCAGCGAGGGCAGGCTGGCCAGGCGCACGACTTCTTGCGAAGTCAGGTGCTTGGTGCCCAGGAACCCGCCTTTGATCTTGACGGCTTCTTTACCCTTCGCAAAATCCGCAATGGCTTTTGCCACGCCGGGCGCGTCGGAAAACGCCAGGCCCAGCGCGGTGCTCCCGAGCAAATGGTCCGCGGGAACGTCCAGGCCAGCCGCCTTGAACGCTAGTTTGCTGAGCGTGTTCTTCACCACGTGGTATTCACCACCCGCTTCCCGCACGCGTTTGCGCAGTTCATCGAACGCGGGCATGGTAAGTCCGGTGTACTCAGTGAGGAAGACAGCCTCCGACTTGTTCAGCCAGTCTTCATACTCAGCGACGATGGTTTGTTTTTCTTCCTTCGAAAGCGCCAAGGGCTTTCACCTCCTATACAAAAAGTCTTTGCCTCAGAGACGAAGCAAAGACTTCTAACGCAGGTGGAATGATTCTGCGATCAGTTGCCTTTACCTCGGCAGGCGATTAAGCGGCTATCGAGCCGCACCTGCTGTCTCGGGTAAAGTACCGCCGTCCGGCGGGGCCGCCTTTTATGCCGGCGGCAAGCAAGGGCCAGATTTTACTACAGGATCATCCTCTCGCATAGATAATCATTTCCGAAGCAAATCAGTTGCTTTCAATCGGGGGGATTGCTTCGGCGCACCCCATAGGGTGCTTCTCGCAACTGCGGTTGGGCAAGGCACCCAACCTTGATCCTACTCCTTGACATTCATGGTTTGCGCCTGCATCGGATCCACACGCACGCCAGGTCCCATGGTAGCGGAAAGGGTCAGGGTGCGGATGAATTGCCCCTTGGCTGCCGCGGGGCGAGCCTTCACCACAGCCTCCATGAGGGCGGCAAAGTTCTCGGAAAGTTGTGTGATATCGAACGAAGCTTTGCCGATAGCGACGTGCAGGTTGGCGGTCTTATCCAGGCGGAATTCCACCCGGCCGGCTTTCGCTTCTTTGACCGCACGAGGCAAATCCTTCTCAGGAACCACCGTGCCGGCCTTTGGGTTAGGCATCAACCCGCGGGGACCGAGCACGCGACCCAGGCGGCCAACCGCTCCCATCATGTCGGGCGTTGCGATGGCGACGTCGAAATCCATCCATCCGCCCTCGATCTTCTTAAGTGTAGCGTCATCATCCGCCACGGCATCAGCGCCGGCTTCACGAGCCAAGCGGCTGCCTTCGCCCTTGGCAAAGACCAGAACACGCACCGTTTTGCCCAGGCCATGAGGCAGGACAACCACATCGCGCACTTGCTCATCCGCTTTGCGGGGATCTACACCCAGGCGCATGTGGACTTCAATGGTTGAGTCGAACTTGGTGTAGGCGGTCTCTTTTACGAGAGCAACAGCTTCTGCCGGTGAATACTGGCGGCCCGCTTCAATCTTAGCTGCCGCCTCTTTATACTTTTTTCCTCGGTGTGCCATTCCATTCTCCTCGTGGTGCTATCGAGTCCTCAATCGACTCTCCCACATGACTAGTCTTTAACGACAATGCCCATGTTGCGAGCGGTGCCTTCGATCTGTTTCATCGCCGCTTCAATGTCATTGGCATTCAGGTCGGGCATTTTGATTTCCGCAATCTCGCGGACCTGGGCGCGGGTTACCTCGCCCACTTTTTGGCGATTGGGTTCACCTGATCCTTTTTCAACCCCCGCCGCTTTGGCGAGCAAGGTCGCCGCGGGGGGAGTCTTGAGAATGAAAGTAAACGAACCGTCGCTGTAAATGGACACTTCTGCGGGGATCACATCGCCTATCTTGTTGGCGGTGCGAGCGTTGTACTCTTTGCAGAAGCCCATCAAGTTGATGCCATGGCCGGCCAGAGCCGGGCCGATGGGCGGCGCCGGGCTGGCCTTGCCAGCCTCGATCCGCACTGTAACTACTGCCTTTAACTTCTTTGCCATATTTTCTCCTTTGCGGTGTTATCGGACTGCTGTTGGGTTTCGCAATCCTCCCGCGAATGCACTAGGCTTTTTCTACTTGCAGGAAATCCAACTCGACCGGAGTTTCGCGGCCGAAGAAATTCACCATCACGCGCACTTTGGCGCGCTCCATATCAATCTCCGAAACCGTACCGCGGAAATCGTTGAAGGGGCCGTCCACAATGCGAACGCGCTCGCCTTGCTTGAAGGTCACCTTAATGCGCGGCGCTTCCGCTTCCATGCGCTTCACAATTTGGGAGACTTCCTCCGGACGCAGTGGCAGCGGAGTGTTACCCTGGCCAACAAAACTGGTCACGCCAGGGGTATTGCGCACTACGTACCAGGATTCCTCGGTGAGGCGCATATTAACCAGAATATAGCCGGGAAACACGCGGCGCTCTACGGTGCGGCGCTTACCTTCTTTGACTTCGATCTCTTCTTCGGTGGGGACGACCACATCGAAGATTTGATCCTTCATACCCATGGATTCGATGCGCTGCTCGAGGTTATGGCGCACTTTGTTCTCGTAACCCGAATAGCAGTGCACCACATACCAGGCGCGTCCGTCCCCGTGTTCGCTATCTACTTGGGGAACCTGGCTTAGGTCGGGGATGCCTTCTTCGCTGCGACGGGCGGCGGTCTCTTCCACCTTTTCCGGTGTGGGCGGCTCGCCCTTGGCTTCTTCCTCCAGAGCAACTTGTTCCTCTGCTTCAGGGGGCATGTCCTCTGCCAGTTCTTCCTGGACAGGCGGTTGTTCTTCGATCAACTCGCCTTCACCAAGGCGCGCAGACACTTCCGTTTCCTGGTCAGCCGCTTGTGATTCGTCCTTTTCGTCGGGCATAGCCGTTTCGCCTGCATCGACCGCCGGGGATTCAGCTAGTGGCACTTCGGCTTCAGGCTCTATGGGCTCACTGTGCTCCCGCGCGGCGAGGTTGGCGTCTTGGATCGCCTCATCCGCCGATGGTCCTTCGGCAACTTGGTTTGCCTGTTCCTCAGGCGCTATGCTTTCGTTCTCTTCAGCCATTCACACTCACTAATTAATTCCTTTAACGACCCAGCAAGGTTCCAAAGAACCGGAAGAACACCCAGTCCAGTCCGCCAAGAATAATAGCCATAATCACCATCACGATAATCACAATCCAGGTCAGGCTAACCGCTTCAGCGCGACTCGGCCAAGACACACGGCGCAATTCACTAATCGTTTCGCGGCCCCAGCGTTGCAAAGCATTGGGTTCTCGCTGGCGCACTGGTTTGATCGTCATAAACACCTCGTTTTCACCGGTTAAAAAGCCGCTTGACAGCGGCCTTTCCGGACCATCAGGCAGGCGAGGCAGGAATCGAACCCACAACCCCCGGTTTTGGAGACCGGTGCTCTACCAGTTGAGCTACTCGCCTGTGACAACTACAACCTTGCGAAGGGTTGGGCTTGAAGTCATATTAATCTTTTCGTCAACCTTCGCAAGGTTTTACTTCGTCTCGCGATGCAAACGATGCACTTTGCAGCGCGGGCAGAACTTGGTCATCTCCAGCCGGTTCTGGTCGTTGCGGCGGCTTTTCTCTGAAGTGTAGTTGCGCTCATGGCACTCCGTACACTCCAGGGTAATGATGACACGCACACCTTTTTTGCCAGCCATTTGTAATCCTTATGCCTTCAATACTACCTTATTCCAAGATCTTAGTGATCACGCCGGCGCCCACGGTCAGGCCGCCTTCGCGAATGGCGAACTTGGAGCCTTGCTCCAGCGCCACCAAGGACCCCAGTTCCACCTGCAGGTTCACGTTGTCTCCCGGCATCACCATCTCCACGCCCTCCGGCAGGGTGATCTCCCCGGTCACGTCCATGGTGCGAATGTAAAACTGCGGCTTGTAGCCCGTGAAGAAGGCTTTGTGCCGCCCGCCTTCCTCTTTCTTCAGCACGTACACTTCGCTCATGAATTTTTTGTGCGGTTTGATCGAGCCCGGCTTGGCCAGCACCATGCCGCGCTCTACCTGGTCGCGGTCGATGCCGCGCAACAGCAAGCCGGCGTTGTCGCCTGCCAGGCCCTCATCCAGTTGTTTGTGGAACATTTCGATCCCCGTCACCACGGTCGAGCCCACTTTGTCGCGCAGGCCCACGATGTCCACGGTGTCGTTCAGTTTCACCCGGCCCCGGTCGATGCGCCCGGTCACCACGGTGCCGCGCCCTTTGATGGAGAAGACGTCTTCAATCGACATCATGAAGGGCTTCTCCACTTCGCGCACCGGCTCCGGGATGTATTCGTCCACCACCCGCAGCAGTTCCCGGATGGAGGCATAGTCCTCGTGGTTCGGGTCGGTCTCTTTGCTCTCCAGGGCCTTCAACGCCGAGCCGCGCACGATGGGGGTCTCGTCCCCGGGGAAGCCGTAGCCGTTCAGCAGCTCACGCAGTTCCAGTTCCACCAGTTCCAGCAGTTCCGGGTCGTCCATCTGGTCCACTTTGTTCAAGTACACCACGATGCTGGGCACTTCCACCTGGCGGGCCAGCAGCACGTGCTCCCGGGTCTGCGGCATGGGGCCGTCGGGCGCCGCCACCACCAGGATGGCGCCGTCTACCTGGGCCGCTCCCGTGATCATGTTTTTGATGTAGTCCCGGTGCCCCGGCATGTCCACGTGGGCGTAGTGGCGCTTGTCCGTGGAGTATTCGACGTGGGTGATGTTGATGGTGATGCCGCGCTCGCGCTCTTCCGGGGCGTTGTCGATCGTGTCGTACGCCCGGTACTCGCCTTTGCCCAGCATGGCCGCCACTTTGGTGATCGCAGCCGTCAGGGTGGTCTTGCCATGGTCAATGTGCCCCATGGTGCCCACGTTCAGGTGCGGCTTGCTGCGATCAAATTTTTCCTTCGACATGAATCCTTCTCCTTAGTGAATCAATGTTGTCGTTTTTTTCAGAGCCCTCAATGGGATTTGAACCCATGACCTCATTCTTACCAAGAATGCGCTCTACCCCTGAGCTATGAGGGCTTGCGAACATCAAAACCGTCCTTGCGAACGGTTTTGATGTTCGCGTTGGAGTTTGCTTGATATTTAATCGACAACCTTTTTCTACCGGGTTTCAACCCAATAGACTTGCTTTCAATGCGATTGCGCAAACTCCAGTCTGCATTCGCATCAGTGGGCAGGGAGGGATTCGAACCCCCGAAGGCGTATGCCATCTGATTTACAGTCAGACCCCTTTGGCCACTTGGGTACCTGCCCTTGTTCCGCTGCTTGCTTCGCGGCGGAAGCCGACGACGGGAATCGAACCCATAACCTACCGCTTACAAGGCGGTTGCTCTGCCGTTGAGCTACGTCGGCACATAACTATGTTAAAGAAGCCGCGGCTAGGCGCGCAACAACTTACCCAGGCGAACCATCAACCATTGGCCGCTTGGGCGATTGGCAAGTTTATCCGCGATGAGCGGGGGAGTCAATAGAACCGGAGCTGACCGAGCGGCATGACGTTGCAACATCGGCAGGGACAAGTCGCATTGCCAGCCAGATCAGCCCTGGGATAATCAACACATCATCCAGATGTCCCAAGATAGGAATGAAATCCGGGATAATGTCGATTGGAGTAAGGAAATAGGCTATTGCGGCTCCAAGAAGAACGCGAGACAGTTTTGGGGTTCCAGGGTGAGCGATCAAACATTTGTAATAGGCCAGTTCAAGTTTTAGCCTCCCAGCGATCCGACTCAGAGTGGTCATTTAATAAACCCACGCGCCTGCCAGGCAAGATAAAGAGCGATGGATCCGGCGACTGCCGCATTGAGTGATTCGATCTTGCCCTGCATCGGGAGCCGCAGCAAGGCATCGCAGGACTCCCGCACCAGACGCCGCATCCCCTCGCCTTCGCTGCCCACGACCAAAGCCAAGGCTCCGTCCAAGCGAACCTGGTCCAGAGGCTGGGCATTTTCGCCGCCTTCGAGGCCAATAACCCAGACGTTGGCTTTCTTTAGCTCCTCAATAGCCTGTGCCAGGTTGTGTTGGGCAATGAGAAGGTGTTCGCTGGCGCCCGAAGAAGCGTTTACCACCGCTGGGCTGACTGTCGCGGTGCGCCGCTGAGGCAGGATAACCCCGTGCACGCCGACCGCCTCGGCGGTGCGTAACAAAGTGCCCAAGTTTTGCGGATCCTGCAAGGTATCTAATAGAAGAAAAAAGGGTGGGACTGAGGAATTCCTGGCCTGATCCAATAGCTGCGAAAAGTGAGCATAGGGATATTCGTCGGCTTGCAAGGCAACACCCTGGTGACCTTCCGCCAAACCATCCAGCTCGCGGCGCGGCACCTGCTCTATTGGTAATTTCTTCTCAGTTGCGTACCGTTGAGTTTGCTCCAGGCGAGAGCTTGATTGAATCCCTTGGGCAACTTTCAGGCGATAAGCCCGCCGCTTGCCTGCGCGCAATGTCTCATAGACCGCGTTGCGGCCATAGATCCATTCTTTCAAGGACTATTCCCAGCGCCAGGAGGAGCCACCGGCGCTATCTTCCACCAGCACACCAAGTTTTGCCAACCCATCACGAATCTGATCCGTCAGTTTCCAAAGTTTTTTGGCGCGCAGAACATCACGAATATCCAACAGCATGTCAATCAATTGGGGAGTATTTCCATTTTCTCCGCCAGCGGTCGGCCACCGTATTTCTTGCGACATTTCCGCGTCTATTTCTTTTCGCAGCTCATCGAATATTTTGAGCACCAGCCCGGCATCGAGATTCTTTTCCTGGCGTTTCAACCGAAGACCAAGCACGCCACTCAACTCGAACAAAACCGCCTGAGTACCCTGCATCTGTTCATTCGTTGCGCCTACTTCGCGCACCTGGTTAATTTGTCGCACTAATTCAAACAGCAGCCCCAGGACTGCTGCGGTATTGAAATCGTCATCCATCGCCTCGATGAAACGGGTCCGTGTCTCCTCGGCCAGCTTAGCGAGGGCAGCCGTCTCCGTTTTCGGCGCGCCCGTGGCACCCGGTAGTGCGGGCCGCAACCCGCTGCGCAATCGCTCCAGGCCCCGCGCGGCTCCCTCGACAATTTCGTCTCCATAGGTGAGGGGATGCCTGTAGCTGCTGTTCAACACCATCATGCGCAGCACGTCGGGTTCGTGTTTTTCCAAGAATGCCTTAATCGAAATGAGATTCCCCAATGACCGCGACATCTTCTCGCCGGAAAATTGCATCAGGCCGTTGTGCATCCAGTAGCGCGCAAACGGCTTGCCTGTGAGGCTTTCGCTTTGGGCGATTTCGTTTTCATGGTGCGGGAAAATGAGATCGTTTCCGCCGCCGTGGATATCGATCTGTTGCCCTAAATGATGGAAGACCATGGCAGAGCATTCGATGTGCCAGCCGGGGCGGCCAGGCCCCCACGGGCTGTCCCAGGCGGGCTCGCCGGGTTTGGCGGCTTTCCACACGGCGAAATCCATGGGGTGTTCTTTGCGTTCATCCACATCGATACGAGCACCGGCATGCATGTCTTCCAAACGACGGCCGGAAAGTTTTCCGTAGTCATCGTCTTTCTCGACACGGTAGTACACATCCCCATCGACGACATAAGCCGCGTCATCTTCCAACAGTCGCGCCACCATGTCGATGATGTAGGGAATTTCGGCAGTTGCGCGCGGGTATACCGTTGCCGGCAGCACGCTGAGCGCTTTTAGCTGCTGGTCGTATTCTTCAATGTAACGCTCAGCCAACTCCAGAGGCGGCTCACCTTCCTGCTTGGCGCGCTGGATGATCTTGTCATCCACGTCGGTGTAATTCATGGCGTACCTGACCTCATAGCCGCGATAAACCAGGTAGCGCCGCACGATATCGAAGACCAGGCTGGACATCCCGTGCCCGACATGCGCACCACCATAGACCGTCGGTCCGCAGACGTACATGGTGACCCTGCCTGGTTCCAGCGGTTGAAAATCTTCCGTTCGGCGCGTGAGCGTGTTGTAGATGCGCAGTGTCATGGTAGTCCTGTCAGATATTGGAACTTACTTCGCCTTACGTGAATGGCTGG
Organism: Chloroflexota bacterium; assembly: GCA_023485685.1. Lineage (GTDB taxonomy): Bacteria > Chloroflexota > Anaerolineae > Anaerolineales > UBA11579 > JAMCZK01. Next base: position 59,776 of record JAMCZK010000038.1, read on the forward strand.
GCTTGGAATCCCCTTCAGGTTTGGCAAAGATCATGCGGCCCGCGGCCGTCTGCAGCACCTTCGTCACCGAGGTTTGCACGTCCTGCCCCAACAATTCGCTGCCGTCCTGCACCACCACCATGGTGCCATCATCCAGGTAACCCACACCCTGGCGGGCCTCGCGCCCTTCTTGAATAATCCGCACGGTCAATTCTTCACCTGGCAGAAAGACCGCTTTTACAGCGTTTGCCAAATCATTGATGTTAAGAATCGTCACGCCCTGCAATTCCGCCACCCGATTCAAATTGAAATCGTTAGTAAGGATTGGCGCATGCATTTGCCGCGCCAGAATGACCAGCTTGTCATCCACCTCGCGCGTGCCCTCGACATCGATGTCACTGATGTACACCGGCAGCCGCGGATCCTTCTGCAAATTGGCTAACACCTCCAAGCCGCGGCGCCCGCGCTGGCGGCGCAGCTTGTCTCCAGAATCGGCGATGTGCTGCAACTCAGCGAGCACAAAACGCGGAATGAGTAGTGAGCCGGCCAGGAAACCTGTTCGCACGATGTCCGTAATGCGGCCATCAATAATGACGCTGGTGTCCATCAAGATGCTGCGGGTATTGTCTCCGGATTTGACGCGCGAATCTCCACCACGGGAAGGGAGGAAACTAAACACAGAAAGGATATCGTTTTGGCGAGTGATAAAGATGGCCACCCCAAAGTAAGCCAGGATAATGGCAACAGCTATTGGTAGGATTTGGCTGAAAGGCCGCGGAAGCAAAGACAAAGGGAACGCCAGAAGACCGGCGATGACCAGACTGAGGATCAGACCAAACAGTCCAGCCAGCAAGGTCCGCGAGGACAATTGGCCCAACAGGCGCCGGGCGGCACGGATAGGGCGGAGAGTCAGCCAGGGAGTAAGCACCAACCCGGCCAGCACCCCTACCAGCGCAAACACCAGCACCCAACGTTCTGCATCAGCGGCATCCGCCATGCGGGCCAGGTTTGCCCCCAGATACAGGCCCCCCACTCCCAATACGATCATGCCAATCAGGCGGGATACAAATTCGACGCTCATAACACTCCTGAGGACCTCGGGGCCTGCGTTAAACAATTCGCGCAGACAGAGGTCTGCGCTCAAGCCAAGCACCGGGCAATTGTCCGGAGTCCCTTAGGATGACGCCTTCTGGCTCACCGCTGTTTCGTGGATGTAAAATCCATCCTAATAAGTGCTGTGCCAGCCCAAGGGCCTTGGCGTGAGGCAATAAATGCGTGTGACAATAGAAACGAAACAGCAGCAATGATCGTATCATAGTAATGATCGATCATTGCAATAATCGTAACATGTAGGAAGGCGAGCGTCAAACAGACCCACGAAACCCAAGCTCTTATGCTGCATTGACGTAATTCTGGTAGGATAAACCCAATACGCACAAACTGATGTCGAACCATATTATCAACGTAAACGAGACGGATTTCCAATCAGAGGTACTTCTTTACTCCAGCCAGCGGCCGGTAGTGGTCGACTTTTGGGCGGAGTGGTGCCTTCCTTGCCGCACCCTGGGACCCATCCTGGAAAAAATCGCCGAGGAATCCAACGGCGCTTTCCGTCTCGCAAAGTTAGACGTGGACTCCAACCCCAAAGTAGCCAACGATTACGGCGTGCGCGGCATCCCCGCAGTGAAAGCATTCCGCAATGGGCAAGTAGTTGCCGAATTCAGCGGCTTGCGGCCCGAGCCACACGTTCGTGAGTTCCTGAACGCATTGGCGCCAGCCACCAGCGACCTGGCCGTGGGGCGTGCAGACAGCCTTCTGGCCGCCGAACACTGGTCCAAAGGCGAAGAAATCTACCGCCAAGTGCTCGACGAAAGTCCAGACCATCCTGGTGCGCTGTTGGGTCTGGCCCGCAGTCTGCTGGCGCAGGGAGCCGCCAGCCAAGCGCTGCCCATCCTGCGGGTTTTCCCAGTCAGCAAGCAATACGCCAAAGCGGAGCAACTCATTTCACTGGCCCAGGCCATAGCTGATCTGGAAAATAGCGAAACGGTCGATGAAAGCGAAGAACCACTGTCCGCGCAATACCATTCTGCGGTGCACTTGGCTAAGCGCGGCCAAATCTTCGCAGCCATGGACGGCTTGCTGGATATTTTGCGGCAGAACAAGAAATACAAGCAAGGAGAGATCCGCAGCCTGACGCTTGGCTTATTGGGGGTGTTGGGCGACGAGAATCCACAAACACGAGCATACCGTTCTGAATTAACAAGTTTGCTTTTTTAATTCGCACACATTCATCTATCATCGCCACATGACGGAAACCATGACAGAATCCTTCGAAGCCCAAGACGACCTCGGCCTGCTCGTGGCTCGCTATTTCGATATCCAAAAGACCATCAGAGGCGGAGGCAAGTACCCCTTCCTCATTCGCTTTGTAGGCCGCTTGACCGCGGACTCCGAGCGAGCCTATACGTCGTTGAGCCGCGATCTGAAGCGTTACAAGATCACGCCGCTGTTCCTCGAGGAAAAAGATCAGCAAGTCATTCAATTGATGCCGGCCCTGGTCAAGCCGAAGAAATCCAATCCCTGGATCAACCTGATTTTTTTCTTGCTCACCCTGGTGAGCATGCTAATGGCCGGCGCCTTATATAGCTACCAGGGCCCCGAACCCGACAGCACTTTAGGATATTTCCAGCTTGTGTGGGAGAACCTGGCCAGCGGCATCCCATTCGCCGTCAGCCTGCTGGCTATTTTGCTGGCTCACGAGTTTGGACATTATCTGGCGGCTCGCTATCACAAGACGGAAGTTACCTTACCTTATTTCCTTCCATTCCCGTTTAGCCCATTCGGAACCTTGGGCGCATTTATTCAATTGAAGGAACCGCCGCGCAATAAGCGCGTGCTGCTAGATATCGGTATCGCCGGCCCGTTGGCGGGGCTCGTCGTCGCCATCCCGGTATTGCTGATTGGCTTGTCGCTTTCCGAGGTGAGCCAGATTCCGGAATTCCTCCGCGCTGGGCAGGCTTATAGCTTGGAAGGAAACTCTATCCTGTATCTCTTGGCGAAATTTTTCGTCCACGGTCAGTGGCTTCCTGCTCCTGCCAGCTTCGGAAACGTTTCGCCTTTGATGTATTGGCTGCGCTACGTGTTCACCGGGTTGCCAAGTCCCATCGGCGGCATGGATGTCATGCTGCATCCCATAGCCTGGGCTGGGTGGGCAGGTTTGCTGGTTACCGCGCTGAACCTGATCCCCGCCGGTCAATTGGATGGCGGGCACGTGTTGTATTCGTTGTTCGGCAAGAACGCCAGGTACATCCTGCCTGTCATCCTGGTGGGGCTGGGCTTATTGGGCTTCTTCTGGTCGGGCTGGTGGCTGTGGGTATTCTTAATATTAATGCTTGGCAGTTCCCACGCCCAGCCACTGGATCAGATCACCAAACTGGATGCAAGTCGCACTGCACTGGCCGTTTTCGGATTGATCGTATTTATCCTGGTGTTTGTCCCCGTCCCCCTGCAAATCATTCAAGGCCCTTCCGCAGGATTAATTCCCTAAGGACGAACCTCGACTAACAAATCCACATTGACAATATCCGGACCCAGGCTGTAAACGATGAAATCGAATTCCGTTTCGCCTTCGCTTTCCCACCGCCGGAAGCCGACCATGCGGCCTTCTGCGTCGTAAGCAACTGCTAACACCCAAACGGTCGCAGCTTCCCCTTCCTGAATCTCGACGCGGCCTACAACCCTGGCGGCCAGGCCATCTTCCGAGATGTCGAAACTGGATCCCTGGATCGTCGCCGCTAAGTAATAATTCGATTCCTCCGCCAATGAAAATGCGCTCAGCAATTGTCCGCGGGCAGCCCTCCATTCTTCTGGCAGGCTGGATGAATAAGCTACCAGTGGCATCGCCCCTCCTGCTCCCAGAAGATTGAGCGGCGCGGTGGCCTCCATCGTGGTCACCAGTTCTCCATTAGCCGTAAGCAACTGGACCACCGCGGTAAGGTTTTCTACGCTGACGGCCAGCGTATTCTCAACAGGGAGAAAACACCACAACTCCCCTGCAGCCGAGGCATAGCACCTGGTTTCGCCAACTGCTAAAGGGACAGGGGTCGGGGTTGGGATGCTGGCTACGGCGGTTCCACCCGCCACCGGCAGCAACAATGTGGTACCGGGCGTAAGCAGCTGTGGATCCGCATCGGGATTGGCGGCCATCAAAGCGTCCAGGCTGATGCCTAATCGGGCGGCGATAGTAAAGAATGTATCCCCCTCGGCCACAATATAAGTGGCAGGCGTCGGCGTGGGCAGGTCTAGCTCGTCGCCAGCATCGAGCGTTGGGGCCGCGGTAGGGATTGCTGTCTGGTAGGGGAGCAATACTGCAGTCGGCCCGCCGGTCGGGGTCGGTATCGACTCAATGGGTAAACAGGCGGTTAATACCACCAGCCACAATGCAAACAGGGAAATTTTTTGACCCCGAAGAGAGGACACGGCGGGATTATACCTAGCAGGACACGGCCAGGTCGACGTATATTTCTTCAAGCCGACGTCACCGGTGAGAGGGGGATAGCGATAATACGTGCCTGCTCATCTTGTCTGGCACCTGCCGCTGTGCTAGACTTCACGGGCGATGCCGAACAGGGCGCGTTCTAAGGAAGAGATGCTGCAAGAAGCTGTGGAAGCGGGGCAAAGTGGCCAACCCGAGCGCGCCCGCAAACTGCTGCTTCGCCTCCTGCGACAGGATAATCGCGAACCGCTCTACTGGTTGTTGATGAGCACCGTGGTGGATTCGCGCGAGGAGCGCATCTACTGCCTTCAGAATGTGCTTTTCCTAGATCCGGAGAACAGCGCTGCGATTCACGACTTGGAGCTCTTGGGGGCGGAGATCCCCAAACCCGACACTCCTGCGCTCTTGCCGGAGGAGCCGGAAGATTGGCACACCAAAGAGATTGCTGCGCCCAAGATTCCCAAAAAAAGAAAGAAAAAGAAAGAAGAGCCCTGGTCGCTGTCGTGGATTGTTGCCAGCCTGGGTGTTGGACTTGTAATTATCTTATTAGGCTATTACGCGGCGCAGAATGGATTCTTGGACGTGCTGTTATCCACAGAAACACCTGGACCATCACTTGAGCCATCACAACAATCAGGGAGCACCCCGACGTCACAGGACGAGCCGACAGCAACGCAAGAGATGTTGGTGGTGCCGCGCGACCCACAGGATTTATTAGAGGCGACCTACACGCCCACCCCGCGCTACATCAGCACCCCGCATCCGGGCGATGACAACTTCGAACAAGGTCTGGCAGCCCTCGACAATCAAAACTGGGATGCGGCAGCTGATTTCTTCCAGGGCCATCTCGTTGCGAATCCACAATCAGCAGACGCGGCGTACTACCTGGGCCAGGCGCGCCTGGGCGCCGGGGACCTGGAGGCTGCCCAGACGGCCTTCCAACAGTCGCTGGCCATTGACCCCGAATTCGCGCCCGCCTATCTTGGCCGGGCACGCGTCGCCATCGCACAGGGCGCGGATTCCTCGCTGATCCTGACGGACTTGAACTCGGCTATTTTGCTTGATCCCAATTTCGTCGATGCTTACCTGGAGCGAGCCGCCTACAACCTCCGACGCGGCAATATCGAAGATGCCAACGATGACATCAAAGCGGCGGAAGCCATCGCTCCCCTCTCCGCTCTTGTGCAATATCACAAGGCCCTGGTCTTGCTGGCCGGGGAAGATTATTCGGGAGCACTGCAAGCCAGCCAGCGAGCTTATGAACTTGATTTGACCTTATTGCCCAACTACCTCACCCGGGCCGAATCCCAGCAGGGCGTCCAACAATACGCCGCGTCCATTGAGACGATGCAAACGTACCTAACATTTGAAGGAGAAAATGCCCGCGGTTGGGAACTGCTCGGCTTGGGGTATCAATTCGACGGCCAAACAGATTTGGCGCTGCAAGCTTTCGATCGCGCGTTGGAACTCGACCCGAATTCACCCCAGGCAGCTTACTACCGCGGCCTGCAGGAATTAGCCGACGAAAAAGCGCAAAGCGCGCTGGGCTATTTCCGAGTTGCCCTGGCGAGCTTACCCGATTGGTTCGAAGCGCATATCGGATTGGCGCAGGCTTATTTGGGCACCGGGAATCCCAGCGGCGCTTTCTTTGAGATCAACGCTAGCAGCGATCTGATAGAAACCGATGAGCAGCGTGCTGCTTTCTTCTACTGGCGTGCTACTGTTCTCGAAACCCTTGGCCAGATGCAGACTGCCCTGGCGGACTGGCGCAGTCTGCTCAATCTGCCCGCGTCGGTCATGCCGGTGGATTGGCGCCAGACTGCGGATGCCCGCGTCGCCGGGCAATAACTTGCCAACAGATTTTTCGAGGGCTATAATGCCCGCCGATCCTTCGTCTGGATGAATAAATGCCTGTCTACACTTACCGCTGCGAAAATTGCGGCCACCAATTCGATAAGCGCCAAGGTTTCGCAGAGGAACCATTGAAAGTTTGTCCCTCTTGCCGAAAAAACGCCTTGCACAAGGTCTATTTCCCAGCAGGCGTTTCGTTTAAAGGCTCCGGCTTCTATGTGACAGATAAACGCAGCAGCTCCTCTGCTACAGCCAGCAGCCCGGCCAAGGGCAAAGAAAACGGCGCCAAGGAAACGTCAGCCAAGGAAACGCCAGCCAAGGAAACCGCCACAGAGAAAAAACCCGAAACCAAGCCGGTAACCGCCAGCGAAAAGGCATCCTCAGTTCCAAAAGAGTAATCAATAACTAATAACCAATAACTCTCCCAAATCTCTAATCTCCAGTCTCCAATCTGAATCCCCAATTACAAGTTACCAATTACTAATTACCTATTTTCTATCCTTCCTCCAGCATTTTCATTGCTTCTTCCGAAGTAATTTTGCCGCTGTCCAGGTCTTCCAAGATCTTACGACGTTCTTCTTCGGTAAGCCCGGCGGCACTTTCCTTGCCCGGTTCGTAACCCAGGGCACGGATCACCGCATGCAGCCGGCTGCGAATAGTCGGGTACGAAAGTCCGAACTCCGCTTCCATGCGGGTAATCTTGCCTTCATTGCGCACAAAAGCTTCGACAAAATTGAGCTGCTCCTCGCTGAGCCGCGAGAACGGACCGGCCAAGAAACGGCCCTCGATGACCGTGTCGCATTCGCGGCAGACCAGGCGGGTAATGTTCAACTCGCCATGACAAACAGGGCATTCGTGTGGGATGGGATACATAAGGTCCTCTCCTAACTCATTATACAAAATGCGACTTGGGACCATCGCGTTACAGTTGTTGGTATTCGAATCCGAGAGGTTTGATAACTAGATTGAAATACCGCCCTTTAGACTCTGCACTCAATAACCCCTGATAGATTTCTTCAGGAACGTCGAAGTATTGGTATATAGCGCCGCCAACAAACTCGATTTCCAAAGTGCGCGATTCGAGGTCGTACCCCATAGAAGACATCGTCGTGGAGGCTACCGGTATCCGTTCCATATCACAGTTCTGTCTTTAAAAGTATAAGCACCCGTATTCTATACGGATGCTTTTTTTGTTTCTAATTCAACCTGGAGAAGCATTACTCGGTGTCAGCCGAGTCGCTTCTCCACCGCATTGTCTTTGCCAGCTTTGCCGGGCAAAGCAAGGCAACTCCTCGGCCAGGATTCGAACCCGTTCGCTGGCCCTCAGGGCAGGCTCTGGAACCCAGCCGCAAGAGTGAGGGGAAATCAATCAGTAGTTTCCACTAAATCCACGATTTATTTGCCCATCGCACCCCACCCAAAACCAGGTAGGGAAGGCGGTGCAATTTGCAACCATTTAGTTGTCTCGATCTTTTACGATTTGACGATGGGGAACTGCAGGAATTGATTTTACAGAAGGCCGGTTGCTGGATCCCGATCCGAATAATTGCAGTCCCCTTTTTCGAAAGGCAACTCGAACCTCGCTGATACGCAATTGTGCGTATACCTGAACAGGTGATTCGACCGTCCAGAAAAAATCGGCCAGCCCATTATTATGCATACAGGAATACGGTTAGCGCAACCAGCTTCAGCAAAAGGAAATTTTTTCCGTGATCGGTTGTGGCGGAATGATGGGCGGCTTGGCGCATCGCTAGATGATTTGATGGAATAAGGGATAAGGATTCCGGGAGAACCCTATGTACATCGAATTGGACAATTGGAAGCTCTATTATGAAGGAAGGGGTAAAGGTAAAGCCATCCTCTTTTTGCACGGGACGCCAACCTCAGCCTTTTTATGGCGAAATCAAATCAAAGCCTTATCGAAATCTTATCGCGTGTATGCCATTGATTTGCCGGGTTGGGCAAGATCAGAAAAACCAGCCGGCTTTGATTACAAGCTAAGCTCTTATGCGAACATTTTGAAGCAGTTTCTGGAAAAGATCGGTGAACGAAAAGTTATATTGGGCATTCACGATTTAGGTGCTTCGATTGGAATGACTTTTTACGGGCTTTACCCAGAAATGGTTTCGAAATTAATTCTAATGGATACGTTCGCCTATCTGCCGTTCTTAAAAAGACTGGGCTGGAAGGTCTTATACCAATTCCTATGCAAAATACCCCTATTTCACCGCGCTTTGTGGTATTGGAGTGTGCGGAAAAGCGACATATTTGCAACGCTTGCTTTCTATAATAAAAAACTGGCGGTGAAAGAATTGGTGGAAAATTACAGGGAGCTTGCCATCAATTCGGAAATTGCAGATTACAAAACATTCACCGTAAATGGCATGGATGGCATCTGGGGTGCAGTGGAACGCAACTCATTTAAAGTAACCGTTCCAACCTTGATACTCTGGGCCGAGAACGACACGCTGTTTCCAACCTCCGCGGCCAAGAGGCTGCACCAAAATATAAACGGCTCAATTTTGAAGACTATCCCGCAATGCGGCCATTGGTTGCAAGAAGAAAGGCCGGAAGAAGTCAATAAACACGTTTTGGAATTTCTAAGGAAGAAATAAAATGCAAGACATCCTGATTAAAAATGCAACCGTCGTCACCGTGAATGAAAAGAACGATATTATCAAGAATGGCGGGATAGTCATTGAGGGCGGGAAGATAAAGGACCTGGGTTCAGTCGAAGAGCTTGCGAAAAAGTATCGAGTAAGAGATGAAATAGACGCCAGCGGAATGATTGCCATGCCCGGCTTAATCAACGGCCATGTCCACACCATTACATCGCTGTACAAGGGCGCCATGACCGGCTTCGGTTTTGAAAAGACCATGGGCGAAGACACCGTCTTGGCTTTCAATTCAACGCCCAATATCATGCTGGCAGCTTCACGACTAGCTGCAAGTGAAATGTTGCTTTCGGGCACCACAACAGCCAATGTAGCCACCGATGCGATGACTTTTGAGGTTAGCCGCCAAACTGCCGAAGCCTTAGGACAAGCTGGCATGAGGGGTTTTGTGCAGACCGCCATTGCCGATATTTTGGGGCCGACAAACTTCAGAGTGGATGCTCAACTTGCCGAAGCAGCAAAACTCCTGGATGAATATCGCGATAAATTCGACGGGCGCATTC
>JAMCZK010000027.1 GCA_023485685.1 Chloroflexota bacterium
GTCCCACTAAGCAGGTTACCGGCTGCGAACCCAACGCTAAGCAGCACCGTGCTGAATAACCCTTGAGCGGTTGCATTCAATCCGCGCGGCGCGTGCGCAGCCGCGTAATTCACACCAGCAAGCCAAACTACCGCGAAGGTCAAGCCATGAACAACTTGGATCAGCAACACTTGAGAGGCGTCAGTCACAAACGCATAATAAAGGTTGCGCATGCCAATCATGCCCATAGCTAGATACAACACACCCCGGTTGCCAAGGCGTCGTAACAGTTGCGCGGAGAAAAACATGACGGGTAACTCAAAAATCGTAGAAACTGCCAGCATGATTCCCACTGCGGTAGATACAGAAACGACCAAACCCAAAACCGAATGCATCTCACCCATGTCCTGTAACAATAAGGAGAGAAAGTTATTGTGTGCCGACATGCCAACGGCCGAAAGGAATACGGTTAAAAGAAAAAGCAACCAGCTCGGATCGCCCAGCAAGCGTTTTAGACCCAATACGTAGTTACTTTGTTCTGTGTTCTCTTCAAAGCGGAGGTCTTGAACTAAAAAGAAATCAATCAGCATCATGCTTGCATAAATCCAAAACATCCACATCAGCCCGAATTTTCCGAAGACTATGCCGAACAGCGGTGCACCCAGACCCCAGCCAACGGTCCCCCATAGGCGGATCCTTCCATACCGGTCCCTCTGTTTGCCAAGCATGTGCACGGTGGCGCTATCTTGCAATGAAAATACCTGCGATGAAAGCGCGGCTAATAGGAAAACTGCCCCAAGGATCCATACGAATTTTTGTAAGAATGGGAAGACAGCATTTATGATTACGATTGCGGCTATCCCTGCCATTAAAACCAAACGGTGCTTATTTCTCGAGTCTGCAACCCCTGTCCAAAACGGGGTAGCGATTAAGCTCAAAAGAGGACCCACGCCTAACAAGATTCCGATCTCCAACCCGCTAAATCCCAGCGAGGAATAGTACAAGGCAATATATGGCCCTATCGCCGAGTAGCCCGCGAAGGTAACGAAATAGATCGCCGAAGCTCGAAGGCGGTGAGACAGGGTTAGCGATTCAACAATTGGTGGTTCGTTTAGTGGCAGCATCGAGGAGATGGCCAGCAAACAAATAACGGTTCAATCTCCATCATAAACTGTTACGCGAGAGGCTCCAACTGTTGAAGTGAAGGCAACCCAGTGCGCCCGAATCCACAGTGAGGGGTAAGTTTCCAAGGCGACCTAATGTCGAGGTTTGGAAATCGTTGCACCGAAGTAAAACAGCAACTACGCCAAGCAATGAAAACGATAGGGGTTAGTTGATAATCACGCGCGTCCCACGGCCTGTAACCTCCCAATCATCTGGCCCGGCAACAGGAGTCATCCAGCGATACAGCCATTGGGCATTATCGGGGCGCACATTTACGCAACCGCGACTCATCGGGGCGCCGAAGTTGTTGTGCCAATAAGCCCCATGGATTGCATACCCTCCTTCGGCGAAAAACGCCGTCCATGGAACACCGGGCAGGAAGAGGTCCCCCAAAGTATCCGTCAACCGATTACCGCCCATGTATTTGGTGGGCAGCTTGGAAAAAATATAGAATGTTCCAGTTGGCGTCTCGGTAGGCAATCCCCCTAAGCCTGAATTTTTCACCCCGGATGAGATGGGAATACGCAGCACAACTTGATCGGCTTCGTAAGCCGTAAGGCTTTGTCCCCGAAGAGAAATTTCAATGCGTTTTTCATTGTCTGGAACATCAGGAGAAATAGGGGTAAGTTCCTCATCAGTAATTGGCTGCAAATGGCTTGCTTCGGCGTAATATTGCACGCCTTCCCAGGATTCCGTAATCTGATACCAGCTTTTGTCATCAGGACCATCAACAACACCGGTGACCCAATGGTTGGACTGATAGTAGAGCAAATAGCGCTGCTCAGGTTGCCAACCATCCTGGGAAGAATAGGTATAGGGGCGCGTGAAAGGTATTGTAACTCTGCAAAGCTGCCCGGTTTCCGGCACGCTCCCCATAACCTCATTGTATTTTGTGGCCACCGGCTGAATGAGTCCGCTATGCACATATCCGCCGACAATACGATACCAAAGTGGATTGTACGGCGGGCCTGCAAAGGGGGTAAGTGGATATTCTATATCCAACAATTCATCCCTAAATCGATAACCAAGGGTTATTGCGCCGGAGAGTAGTGGCCTATCGAAGACGCTAACTGAATCATAGGCCACACGGCCAACGAGATCAGCTGCGGTCTGCTTTTTGGCTCTGGGAGTCCAGGCTGCAGCTACGCCGGCGAAAGCCGATAGCCCAGCCAGCTTCAGAAATTCTCGACGAGACAGAGACGGTTCCATCGAATGAAATTCTATCTTCCGAGCTAGATTCCAGCAAGCCAGGGTGAACATCCCTTGACTAAAAGCCCAACATGCATGCGATAAACATGCTTGGGGCTTATCGATTTCGCGGGCCTACCCGTTCAACTTAGCCTTTCATAGGCGGAGGTGAGTCCCACGCGCGTTTGGAGAATTGTCGTTTCAGGCGCATTGGCAGCTGTTTTGCTATTGGCCGCGGTTGCGCCCGCTTTTTATGTTTCACCAGGAATCTCGCAACTCAAGGTGGAAAAGGGCAGTACAACTACCCGGCCTACCGGTTGCGGAGGTTCAACCGACAGTGGCACAATAAAAGCAGGCGGAAATCTAAAGTTTTTCTGCATCTATTATTAACGGGGCTATCCACGGATTTTGAAAGAGAGAGGTCCTGCGGGCCCCTCTTATCCTGCTTATTTTTCCGCGCATTGACAAGTTTTTCTCCCCCACCTACACTTAGCAAATGCTAGCCAGGGTTTACTCCTGCGCCGTCATCGGCCTTGACGGGGTCATCGTCGAAGTGGAGGTCGATCACCGCTCTGGTTTGCCCAAGACCATTGTGGTGGGCCTGCCAGACGCGGCCGTACAGGAAAGCCGCGAGCGCGTCCACGCGGCAGTGAAGAATTCAGGCTTCCTCTTTCCGCGCCACCACGTCACCGTGAATCTGGCGCCGGGAACAGTCCACAAAGCAGGCCCGGTCTACGATTTACCCATTGCTCTAGGGGTGTTGATTTGTACGGAACAGATTCCTCCCAATAGTCTGGACGGTTCGGTTGTGCTCGGTGAGTTGTCACTGGATGGAGTGGTACGTCATGTGCGAGGCGTGCTCCCGATGGCCGCACTGGCTCGCGACCAGGGAATAAAGCGCCTGTTCGTTCCCATGGAGGACGCGGCCGAAGCCGGGTTGATTCCTGATCTCGAGATTTTGCCAGTATCGACTCTGCGTGAGTTGGCCGATCACCTGCTGGGGGGAAAACTAATTGCGCCGTACAGGCGGGAAAAATCGCAAGAGGTTCAATCCATCGACCCGGCAATTATCAACCTGCGCGAAGTTAAAGGGCAGGAACAAGTGAAACGCGCCCTCGAGATTGCAGCGGCTGGCGGTCATAATATTCTGATGGTGGGCCCGCCAGGCGCCGGTAAAACCCTGCTGGCCCGCGCCCTGCCCGGCATTTTGCCAAAATTAACCATCGATGAAGCACTCGAAGTGACCCGTATTTATTCGGTCTCCGATCAGCTGCCTGACAGGCAGCCTCTGATCCGAACCCGGCCATTCCGCGCGCCCCATCACACCATCTCGAATGCAGGCTTAGTCGGCGGCGGCAACTGGCCGCAGCCGGGCGAGATCTCCCTAGCCCACATGGGCGTGTTATTCCTGGACGAAATGGTGGAATTCGGGCCCCGCGTCCTGGAAGTGATGCGCCAGCCCATCGAGGATAAGGTGGTGACCATCAGCCGCGCTCAAGGTTCGCTCACCTTTCCGGCTAACTTCCAGTTAGTGGGCGCGATGAATCCCTGTCCTTGTGGTTATTATGGGGATCCAATCAAGCCTTGCACTTGCTCTTCAAGCACAATCACGCGCTATCAAAAACGCCTATCTGGGCCGTTGCTAGACCGCATCGATATCCATGTGGAGGTGCCGCGCGTGAACTACGAAAAGCTCAGCGATGATCGCCTCGGCGAACCCTCCGAAGTCGTGCGCAGCCGCGTGGAAGCTGCTCGCCAGATACAACGGGAGCGTTTTGGCAACACGAAAGTTCACCATAATGCCGACATGGTTGTTGCCGATGTGCGTAAATTCTGCGAACTGAGCGAAGAAGGTCGCACCCTAATTAAAGCCGCCATGGCGCAAATGCAACTCACGGCCCGCGCTTATCACCGCGTGCTAAAGCTGGCACGCACCATTGCGGATCTGGCTGGCATCAAGCGGATCGCTCCTAATCACCTAGCTGAAGCATTGCAATACCGCGCGCGTGCCACGTATTTTCAATAATTTTCCTAACCCTCCATTTCACAACAGGCCTGGTCTTCCATTCTCTCGCTAAAACGCAGATACTTTACATCTTGTTTACACGCCATAGGTAAAATGGGGGAAATAACCGACAATCACGCGAGGTGCAAATGACTTCTTCCAAACAGGTTATCTTCCCCACTGATGGGGCCAAACCCATTGGGCCCTATTCTCCAGCCATCCGTTTCGAGCATCTGGTGTTCACATCCGGTCAAATCGGATTGGACCCCAAGACAGGCAAGCTGGTTCCTGGCGGCGTTAACGCCGAAGCCAGGCAAGCTCTGGAAAATGTAGGCACATTGCTGAAAGCAGCCGGCACCTCTTTCGACAAGGTGGTGAAGACCACCCTTTTCCTCAAAAACATTGCCGATTTCACTGCTGTCAATGAAATCTACGCTCAATACTTCACGGCTGAGCCCCCAGCCCGATCTACCTTTCAGGTAGGCGCCTTACCGGGCGACGCCCTGGTGGAAATTGAAGTGATTGCTTTCCTTTAGCTTCCATGGCGGGCGAATTGATCCTGTTGGTCGATGATGAGCCTAACATCACCGACCTGGCAGCCCTGTATTTAAAGAAAGAAGGTTTCCGCACCCATGCAGTAGGCGACGGCGAAGCAGCGCTGCAAGCCGCAAGCAGCCAACAACCTGCGCTCATCGTATTGGATCTGATGCTGCCGCTGCTCGATGGCTATGAAGTCTGCCGCCGCCTGCGGGCGGATAACAACCCCGTTCCCATCCTCATGCTGACCGCTCGGGATGATGACGTGGACAAGATTGTTGGTTTAGAAATCGGCGCCGACGATTACCTCACCAAGCCCTTCAATCCACGCGAACTCGTTGCGCGAGTGAAGGCTTTGCTAAGACGAAGCTCCCAAGCGCCCGAGTCGGCTACTCCGATACATCTGGGCAATCTCACTGTAGACCCGGCGCGGCATGAGGTAAATGTGAACGGCAAACAAGTCCACCTGCGCACCCAGGAATTTGACCTTCTGTTAGCCCTCGCCCGGCATAAAGGTTTGGTGCTAAGCCGCGAACAATGCTTGCAGCTCGCCTGGGGTTACGAATACTTCGGAGAAACACGCACTGTTGATGTCCACGTCGCTCAGTTGCGAAAGAAACTAATCTCAAGCAATGCAAAAATCGAAACGGTAACCGGTGTTGGCTACAAGCTGGTGGCCTGATGTTCCGCTCGATTAACTCGCGCCTTTTGCTCAGCTACCTTACACTGATTACCGCTATCCTTGGCATTGTGACTCTTTCCCTGGTTTTTTTTCTCGTGCGCAATCCGCGCCTGGCTAGAGAGGCAGAAAGCAATCTATTGCTGGCCGCCAACGCCCTGCACCGGCAACAGGTCGCCACCCTGCAAAACGCCGATCGGGCCACGCTGGAAAACGCGGCCGAACAGGCCGATACCTTGCTGGGCGTGCGCGTAGCGCTTCTCTCCCCCGATGGTACGGTGCTGGTTGATTCCCGAGCGGATACGGAGGACGAACTACCTGCTCATGAGATCACCTCCCGCCCGCAGGGATCCGCACAGATCGCCGAATTTAGTGATTCAAATGAGCAGACCTGGATTTACACCGTACGAACGCTCCCCAAGAGATTCACATTAGTGATCGCTACTTTACGCCCCAGAGCTCCTCTGCTTTCTTTCTTTACCGATGAATTGTTTCCACCCATTTGGCGGGCTGGGCTATTGGCGTTGCTTCTATCTTTATTGCTTGCTTTCCTAATGACGCGCTGGATCACCTCGCCCTTGCAACGCGTTACTGCCGCTGCCCGCAATCTGGCGAAGGGGCAAATGCGCGCTATTCCCCTCGATGGACCAAGCGAGATCCAATCATTGGCCCAAACCTTCAACGAGATGGGCAACAAGGTAATTGCCAGCCAGCAATCTCAACGGGACTTCGTGGCTAACGTTTCGCACGAATTGCGCACACCCCTGACTTCAATACAGGGTTTCGCTCAGGCTATCCTGGATGGCACCGCCTCCAGCGGCGCAGCGCTCAAGCAGGCTGCCCAGGTGGTTTACGACGAAGCTGCGAGAATGTTGAGGCTGGTTGTTGACCTCCTTGACCTTGCCCGTCTGGATGCGGGGAGTATGCCACTCGATATGCAGTCTATTGACGTTAAAGGGTTATTGCGAGAAGTCATCGAAAAGACAACTCCTTTAGCCAATAATGCCAAAATCGACCTATCGTTGGATTCCGAAGGCGGCATAAAAATCACTGGAGATCACGACCGGCTTACCCAAGTGTTTACCAATATTTTCGAAAACGCATTCAAACACACGCCGGCGGGCGGCAGGGTTAAAATTTTGGCGACAACAGAAAGGGGATCAGCAATTGTGATCGTCAGTGATACAGGCCCGGGCATCCCACCCGAGGAAGTAAAACGTATCTTTGAGCGGTTTTACCAGGTGGATAAATCTCGCAAGGCCGGCGCTGGACGAGGAAGTGGATTGGGTTTGTCTATCGCAAAGCAGATCCTGAAAGCCCATCACGCCACCATTCATGTTGAAAGCCAGCCGGGAGCTGGCTCCCGTTTTATTATCCGATTACCTCTAGCGCAATAACAATCAATTTCGAAAGTTTCGAATAGAATTCTATTCAAATGTCTCGGGCCACCATCATCGTTCCCTGCTTGAACGAAGAAAAAACAATTACCCAACTCCTGGAGGCGATCTATGCCCAGGATTTCCCGCGCAGGGATTTGGAAGTAGTCATCGCTGATGGTTTATCCACTGATGGTACTCGTAAGCGTATCCTTGCATTTCAGCAGCGCCAAAAAGACCTGGAGATCAAGGTTGTGGATAATCCCACGCGCAGCATTCCGGCCGGCCTGAACGTGGCCATTGGCGCTGCTCGAGGCGAATACCTAATCCGATTAGATGCCCATTGCATCCCCCAGCCAGATTATGTAAGCAAAAGCATCGCCGCGCTTGAAGCTAACCGCGGCTGGAATGTAGGGGGCGTCTGGGAAATCAAACCGGGTGGAAAAGGCTGGGTCGCCGAGTCCATCGCCGTCGCTGCCAGCCACCCGCTTGGCGTCGGAGATGCCTATTACCGGTTCACTGATCGCGCCCGCCAGGTGGACACAGTGCCTTTTGGCGCCTTCCGGCGCGACTTGATAGACCGAATCGGAAGCTTTGATGAGACATTGCTCAGCAATGAGGATTACGAATTCAACACCCGGATCCGGCTAGCTGGCGGTAAGGTTTGGCTGGATCCATCCATCCGTTCAGTTTATTTCGCCCGCCCCACCCTGGTCCAGTTGGCTCGCCAGTATGCACGGTACGGCTATTGGAAATGGCGCATGCTGCGTCGGTATCCTGGCACTCTACGCTTACGCCAGGCAATGCCCCCACTTTTTGTCATCAGTCTGATAATTCTTCCCCTTCTTGGCTTGGTCTGGCCGTTAGCCTTCTGGGTGCTGCTGCTCGAGGTGGTATCATATTTGGTAATCCTCTTTGGCGCGGCATTGCGCA
The DNA here is from genome assembly GCA_023485685.1 of Chloroflexota bacterium. Lineage (GTDB taxonomy): Bacteria > Chloroflexota > Anaerolineae > Anaerolineales > UBA11579 > JAMCZK01. The sequence goes on from JAMCZK010000027.1 coordinate 7,862, forward strand.
AAGCCCTGGAACGAAAAAAAATGCAGCTAACCTTGGGCATCCCTCTGGCCATGGCCACTATGCATCTATCTTGGGGCTCTGCTTTTTTATGGTCTTTCGCCACCCGGGGCAACTAATCGGGTCGCTGCGCTCTAGAATGGCAGAATCAAAAAAATCCACCAACACCAGAGCCTGGCGCCTGGGCGTCAGCGAACGCCGGGTGCTACTTGTGCTGGGTGATCTGGCGATGGCTGGCATCGCATTGGCCGTTGCCCTCTACTTCTGGGCAACAGGCATTGAAGTGGAAAATGTGCGCCAGGCGATTCAGTTCCTTCAGCTTCGGCCCCCTACCTGGTTTTACTTTCTTCCCCTTTTCTGGCTTCTCTTGCTAATAGAAACCTACAACCCCCATATTGCTTCCAACTGGCGACAAACTCTGACCGGGCTTGTCACCGCTGCTCTGGTTGGGATGGGTATCTATTTCATCTTCTATTTCGCTTCGGCGCCAGGATCACTTCCCCGCCGCGGTGTAGCCAGTTTCGCATTGACAGCTTGGGTTTTGACGGCACTTTGGCGACTGCTTTATATTCGGATTTTCACCTCGCCTCAATTTACACGCCGCGCAATCTTGGTAGGAGCGGGCATTAGCGGGCAGGCCCTTCTGAAGGTGATCAACAACATCAGACCAGTTCCTTACCAAATCCTCGGGGTGCTGGATGACGACCCGCAAAAAATGGGAAGCAAAATTGAAGGCCAAAAAGTATTGGGAAATAGCGGATTGCTGCTCCCGCTGGTCGAGCAGCATGGGATTTCCGACATTTTGGTAGCCATCAGCGGGCGAATGCGCGACGATACTTTTCGCGCTTTGTTGGATGCGCAGGAACAGGGCGTGGAAATCGTGCGCATGCCGGTCGCCTATGAGGAGTTGCTGGACCGTGTCCCGGTAAATTACCTTGAGGCCGATTGGCTTTTGCGTTCCTTCGTTGATGAAGCTCGCGTGAACCGTTTCTATCTTATGGCCAAGCGCCTGTTCGATATCATTGGTGGCCTCATCGGGGTGATCATTTTGATACTTCTAACGCCATTTATTGCTTTGGCGACCCTTATTGATTCGGGCCGACCTGTCATTTTTTTCCAAACGAGGGCTGGAAGAGGCGGCAAAACCTATCGCATTATCAAATTCCGCACGATGCGCTTGGACGCCGAGGAGACGGGGAAGCCACAACTGGCGCTTGAAGATGACCAACGCAGCACACGTGTCGGCCGCTTTCTGCGCAAAACCCACATGGACGAATGGCCCCAATTCATCAATGTGTTACGCGGAGACATGTCTCTGGTCGGCCCGCGGCCCGAAAGGCCGGAGTTGATGCGCCATTTCGAAAAACTAATTCCCTTTTATCGCGCCCGTTTGTTGGAAAAACCAGGCATCACTGGCTGGGCGCAGGTGAACTTTGGTTACGCCGCGACGCTAGAGGACATGAGCATCAAGCTCGAATATGATTTGTATTACATCAAACGCCGCGGTCCCATCCTGGATTTCATTATCTTGTTGCGCACCATAGGCACTATCTTTGGTTTCCGGGGCCGCTAGATGGCCCGCGTCCTCGTCACCGGAGGGGCAGGCTTTATTGGCTCACATCTAACCGAAGCCCTGGTTGCTCGCGGTGATCGGGTGCGCGTATTGGATAATTTCTCCTCTGGCGACCCCAGGAACCTCGCGGGGCTGGAAAACAAGATCGAATTGATTCAAGGCGATCTGCGCAACCGAGCGGATATCCTGGAGGCCGTCCGAGATGTCGAGATAATCTTTCACCACGCCGCCTTAGTTTCCGTTCCCATGTCTATCGAAAATCCCCGCGATTGTTTCGATGTCAACGTTTCAAGTGTTATCGAACTCCTAGAAGCCGCGCGCCGGGTTTCGGTACGTCGGATATTGCTGGCCTCCAGTGCGGCGGTATATGGCGCCCGCATGGATTTCCCATTACGCGAAGACACCTCCCCAGACTGTCGTTCACCATACGCAACATCGAAACAATTTAACGAAACCCTAGCTAGCCTCTATACCCACATCTACCAATTACCAGCGGTTGTTCTAAGATATTTCAACATTTACGGCCCACGCCAATCGCCCAAGTCCATGTATGCGGCTGTCATTCCCAAATTTATAGAGCGTCTGAAGGCCGGCAAGCCGCCGATTGTTTACGGAGATGGAATGCAGACTCGCGATTTTGTCTATGCAGCCGATGTGGTGCGCGCCAACCTGCTGGCGGTCGAATCTGAGCGTGCGGCCGGACACGCCATCAACATCTGCTCAGGGTCCGAAACCAACTTGCTTGAGCTACTGGAAATCCTGCATTCCATTTTCCCCAAAGCGCCGGAAGCGGAATTTGCCGAAACGCGTCTGGGAGATCTGCCACGTTCTGTTGGTGATCCAAGCTTGGCGGCTGAATTGCTTAACTTCAAGGTTCAGATCCCCCTGCACGAGGGTTTGAAAAGGTGCGTAGCCGAGTGGCGCGCGTGACACTGCGATCCTGGTTTCGAGGCAACAAGCTGTTTTTCACCGATCTGGTTTTGATCGCTCTCGGCGTCTTATTTAGCTTCATCTTGCGCCTCAACATCGAACAATTCTTCCTGGATTATTTACCCGCTTTCTTCTGGATGCTGTTGGTCGCCTTGCTGATCAAGCCACTCATCTACCGGCGTTTTGGCCTGTATCAACGAGTATGGGCTTACGCTAGTATTAGCGAAATGCGGCTGATCATCTGGGCGGTCAGCGCAGCCTCAGCGCTAGTTGCTGTTGTGATCTATACACTCTACTACTTCCGAGTCTTTGCTCCGATGGCGCTGTCTCTGCCTATCTTCGATTGGCTGGTTTCGCTGGGCGCCGTGGGCGGGCTGCGTTTTGGGTTGAGGTTGCTTGCCGAGAACCGTGCCGCGGTCGAGCATGTCGCGGGCGTGAAAGCGCGAAAAGTCCTCGTTGTGGGAGCCGGGGACGCTGGTGCACTCGTGGTGCGAGAACTGCAAAAGAATCCACAACTTGCAATGGTGCCTGTTGGCTACCTGGATGATGACAGTGAAAAACAAGGTCAGCGCATCCACGGAGTTCCTGTGGTTGGCACCACGGGCGACCTGCAGAGGCAGGCGCAACTGGTGAAAGCAGACGAAATCATTATGGCCATCCCTAGTGCCCCGGGGAGCCTCCTCCGCCAAGTGGCGGAAACCAGCCGCCAGGCCGATCTTCCCTTCCGAACCATGCCAGGTGTCTACGAGCTTATTGGGGGCAAGGTGAGCGTCAACCGTTTGCGCGAAGTAGACATCACCGACCTGCTCCGCCGCCAGCCTACCCAAATTGACCGCAAGAGCGTAGGCAGCAGCCTGGGTGGAAAACGCGTGCTGGTCACCGGAGCCGGCGGCTCAATCGCCAGCGAGCTGTGTAGACAGGTTGCCCGCTGGTCTCCCGCCCAGTTGATTCTGCTTGGCCACGGCGAAAACAGCATATTCGAAATCTTTATCGAACTAAATAGTGATTATCCGAATTTGGGGCTCCAGCCCGTTATTGCGGATATAAGAGACCTAAACCGTTTGGCAGAAATATTTAGGCAGTTTAGACCTGACATCATTTTCCATACCGCCGCGCACAAACATGTTCCGCTCATGGAAGCGAACATCCCTGAAGCCGTGACAAACAATATATTAGGCACCAGGAATGTAGTCGAGGCCGCAGATCTAGCAAAGATTCCTCGTTTAGTCATGGTGTCAACGGATAAAGCCGTACAGCCATCCAGCGTGTACGGGGCCACGAAACGCATTGCTGAGTGGATCGTGCTGGATGCTGCCAAAGACGGCAGGAAGGCATATTCGGTCGTTCGCTTCGGCAATGTGCTTGGCAGTCGTGGCAGCGTGGTGCCTCTCTTCAAGCAACAGATTGCTGTTGGCGGCCCAGTTACTGTCACCCACCCAGAGATGGAACGATATTTCATGACCATTCCAGAGGCCGTGCACCTGGTGCTACAAGCTTCAGCCTTTGCTGGCCAGGGGCAGCTCTACATGCTTGAGATGGGTAAGCCGGTGCGCATCCTGGACTTAGCCAATGATCTCATCCGCCTCTCTGGACTGGAACCGGGGGAAGATATCCAAATCGAATTCAGCGGCCTGCGCCCGGGCGAGAAACTGAGCGAACAATTGTGGGATGAAGGGGCTGAATACAAGAACACGAGCCACCCCGACATTCGCCAAGTGATTGAACCCGACCGATTGTCAGGTGAAAAACTACTTGCTGCAGTTACTAAATTAGTAGAACTGGCGGAAGGATCGAACAATAAGGAAATCGTTAATTCTTTGAACGCCCTGCTGCCTGGCTCTGAGATTGGCAGCGTCCCACCGCCGGAAATCACCGCGGTTGCTTAAATTCAGGACGTATTTTGGAATTTCAAGTAGATCCTAACGACTGGAACTCGCTGATTTCCCAATTACCCAATCCCCATTTGCTGCAAACCCGGGAGTGGGCGGAGGCAAAAAAACCCTTCGGATGGGAAGCCCACTACAAAATTTGGCAGGATTCCGATGGAGGCCTTCTCGCCGCTGCCCAAATACTGCAACGCAGCATCCGCATTCCCGCCAGCAGCCGCAACCTCAGCATGCTGTATGTCCCGAAAGGGCCTCTGCTGCACGACTGGTCGGATGCCGCGTTGCGTGAGCGCGTGCTTGCCGGCCTGGCTGATTTTGCCAGGGATAAAGGCGCCTTCTTCATCAAAGTCGATCCCGATGTGAATCTTGGCGTCGGGTTGCCAAATACGATAGAAGAAAATGCGGATCCAACAGGAACCTCATTCGTAAATGAGTTAATGGAAACAGGCTGGCGCTTCTCTAATGAGCAGGTGCAAATGCGCAATACGATGCTCGTCGATCTGCGCAAGACGGAAGGGGAACTTCTAACCGCGATGAAGCAGAAGACCCGCTACAACCTTCGCCTGGCTGAACGCAAAGGCGTCAAAATCCGTCACGGCAACCCACAGGACTTCCCGCTCCTCTACCACATGTACGCAGAGACATCAGTACGCGACGGCTTCGTGATTCGCTCCGAAGTTTATTACCTCGCGGTCTGGGAGCGGTTTTTCAAAGCCGGTATGCTGACTCCGCTAATCGCCGAAGTGGAAGGCCAGGCGGTCGCTGGCTTGATGCTATTCACCTTCGGCAAACAATCTTGGTATCTTTATGGGATGTCACGTGATCAGGCCCGCGAATGGATGCCCAATTATTTGCTGCAGTGGGAGGCCATCAAGGCCAGCCAGAGGGCCGGCTGCGAAACCTACGACCTTTGGGGCGCCCCCGACGAATTCAATGAAAGCGACCCTATGTGGGGAGTCTATCGTTTCAAAGTAGGCCTGGGCGCCTACGAGGCGCGCCGCATCGGTGCCTGGGACCTTCCCATACAGCCGTTGGTTTATTCGCTCTACACACAGGTATTGCCCCGCATTATTTCCGTGATGCGCTGGCGCGGGCGTCGCGGCACCCGGCGCCAGGTGCTGGCTGGAGAGCCAGGATGAAAACGCTCCCTCGCGTTGAATTGGCGCACCTGCCGACGCCCGTGCATCCTATGCCCAGGCTCTCGGCGCATTTGGGCGGTCCGGAACTATGGATCAAGCGCGATGACCTGACCGGCCTGGCTTTCGGGGGCAACAAGACTCGAAAGCTGGAAACCTTGTGTGCCGCAGCCCAGACGGAAAAGGCTGACCTGTTGATCACCGCGGGCGCGATCCAATCCAACCATTGCCGTCAAACAGCAGCTGCCGCCGCCCGCCTGGGCTTTGATTGCGTCCTGGTGCTCGTCGGCCAAGCACCGGAGATACCTTCTGCAAATCTAATGCTCGACCAGCTGCTGGGAGCCGAGATCCGCTGGGTCTCAAAAGCAGCCAGAGACGATACTCTCCAATCCGTTTTTGCAGAAACAAAAGCAATCGGGCGTCGCCCATTTCTAATCCCCTACGGCGGTTCCAATCCAATCGGGGCGGCTGCCTATGCTTTTGCATTGAAGGAGCTAATGGGCCAAGATCTCAATCCAGATTGGATCGTTTTCGCCAGTTCTTCCGGCGGAACGCAGGCCGGACTGCTGGCTGGCGCGCGGCTTCTCGGTTACAGGGGCACCATCCTAGGCATTAGTGTGGACGAGCACGCCAGCAACCTAAAGCCGCGTATCGTGCGGCTATCTAAAGAAACCATGGGGGTGCTTGGAGAAAACCTGTCAGTCACTGAGAATGATGTTTTGGTCAATGATGATTATTTGGGTGGAGGCTACGCCGTTATGGGCGACCCGGAACGCGAGGCCATCGAGCTGTTTGCCCAATACGAAGGCATTCTCGTAGATCCAGTGTATACCGGCCGTGCAGCAGCCGGATTCATCGATTTGATTCGCAAGGGTTTGTTCAACAAAGCAGACCGGGTGCTGTTCTGGCACACCGGAGGAACACCGGCTTTATTCGCCGATACCTATCGCAAGGATCTAGGCGCTATCGCTTAATACTGGCACGTTTAGGAAAGAGCTGGCGATACCGGCGGGCAATCAACTCGACTGCGGCATCGATTCGCTCCCGATTTTCTGCGATCTGGTGCCAGCGGCTCGCTCCCGAAGGGTGCGGCAGTGGCACAATCCAAAGACCCTCCCGCTCTTCCTCGGTCCCAATCAACTCCTCGAGGGTGCGCTCAGCGCCAAGGAACCGCTCGATGGCTAGCCGTCCTATGGGGATGATTAACTTTGGGTTTACCAATTTTAATTCTTCGTCGAGAAAATGCCGGCAGAGATCCTGTTCTGTTCGCGAGGGAACCCGGTCTCCACTTCCGTTTTTCCCTTTACCGGGGAAGCATTTCGTCACGGCTGTCATATACTGCGTGCTCCGAAACCAGTCCTCATCGATCCCGGCTTTCCCCAACCATTGAAACAGCCGCTTCCCGCTGCCTGCGTTAAACGGGCGTCCGGCTTCTACCTCCGTGATGCCAGGCGCCTGGCCTATAGTCATGATCTTCGCGCTCAGCCTTCCTTTCGTAATTGCAGGCGGCTGCACGAAGTAACCGGCTTGCAGACAGGCTCTGCAGGCGCGCATCTCTTTCTGTAACGCGTTAAAACGCTTTTGGCGTTGATTTAAATTCAAACGAAACTCCAGATTCTAATTTTCCAGGTTAGTTCGACGAAATAAGCCCGACCACGCGCTCCCACAGCGGTAGACCGAGCACCAGGATGCCTATCGCCACTGCAGCCAAGGCTGCAATCAGGACGGCAGCTGCGCTCACGTCTTTGGCCACCTTCGCTAAAGGATGGTGGTCTGTGCCGGCCAAGTCCACCATGGCTTCAACCGCTGTGTTGGCGAATTCAGCGATCCACACCAGCGTCATGGCCAGCACGATCAGCGCCCAGCTAATTTCATCCAGTTGTACCCAGATACCTACGGCGATTACTGCCAAGCTAAATACCGCATGGATCCAGGCATTAGGCTGGGTTCGCCAGACGTGCCACCACCCCTCGAACGCAGCTCGGAATGAGCCCAGCCTGCCGCGAAAAAAGTCTCCCATTGCTAGGACTCAGAATGCGCCGTCACAACTTTGTCGACGTCAATCGTGACCCCCAATTCGTGCAAGATTTTCTCTTGCGTCGCCCACATCTTGGCCTTTTTACCAGGCTCCCCGTGTTCATGCCCCAATAGATGCAAGACGCCATGAACCGTCAGCAATTGCAGTTCCTCACTCAACGCGTGTCCGGCGGCTTTCGCCTGGAATCTAGCACGCGCAAGCGAAATGATGACATCGCCCAAATACCGGTGGGCGCTCTCCGGACCAGTTTCGGAGGGGAACGCAAGCACATCCGTTGCTTGATCGATCCCGCGGAATTGCTTATTCAGTTTCCTCAGTTCCTTATCGCTAGTGATCACCAGGGTTAAGTCGCTTTTATCCCCTCCTCCATGTACCAGCGCAGTTTGCGCAGCTATGCTCAGCAGGTCTTCTAATTCCAATTCCTTGTATGCGGGCTCTATGTTCAGGTGGATCATTGCTTGGGATTGGTCGTCTTTAAAGCGGGTTGAGCATCCAGCGCACCCATGGTCTGTTCATCCAGCTCCGGGTAGATGAGGCGAGGGTGATACACCCCACGCAAACCGGAGACGTATGTTTCTAGGATAAGTTTTAGATCATGCATGGTCAATCCGGTATCGTCCAATTGCCCCTGAGCCATGCGGCTATCGATGACATTCTTCACCAAAGCGCGCAACTCTTCCCGTGTCTTTGGTCGCTCCGCGCGGGTGCGCGCTTCGCATCCGTCGGCCAGCATGACCAGCGCCGTTTCCCGCGATTGTGGCCGCGGCCCCTGGTACTGGTAGTCGGCAATATTGACTTTCTTCTCGTTTCCTCCTGCAGCCTCGAGCGCTTTCGCATACTGATACCGAGTGAAAAGTGTGCCGTGGTGTTCAGCGATAAAGTCGATGATCCGCTTTGGCAGGTGGTGCTTGGATGCCAATTGCAAACCATCCGGCACGTGTTGCAAGATCATTTTGGCGCTCTCTTTGGGACTCAGGGAATCGTGCGGGTTGGTGCTGCCCGGCACCTGGTTCTCGATGAAGTAATGTGGTTGCCGCGCCTTCCCTGCATCGTGGTACAGCGAGCCGATGCGGGTCAGTAGAGCGTCGGCGCCAATGGCTTCCGCCGCTTGCTCAGATAAATTGGCGATCAGCAAACTGTGCTGGTAAGTTCCGGGAGCGTTACGCAGGATGAATTGCAACAAAGGGTGGTCCGGCCGCGCTAGTTCCAGCAATTGGATCGTTGTCGTCAGCCCCAGCCACTGGGCCAGGAACAATTGAAGCACAATGGTCAGACTCGCCGCTGCAAACCCGTTGAGAATAGCTGCACCAATCAATGTGAGTAACCCGAGTAGATCCGTGGAAGCCAGGGGCAAGCGGTAAGCGATAATCACGGCCGCGCTGGCCACACTTACTGCAGCGCCCGCCCAAAAATACGCCATCACGCGTTGAGCGCGCCTGAGGAATAAGATCCCAAACAAAGTCCCCAGGAGGTAATACAAAGTGAGATCAAAGGCATTGGGCAGGTTGTAGGCCGCCAGAACGCTCAACACAAATCCAAAGACTATCGCTGCCTGTGTACTGAACAGGCTGGCCACCAGCAAACCAAAACCTGCAATCGGGAATATGTAGGGAACCACCGTGCGATCCACAATCGTCAATCGCGCCGCAACTAAGAACAGTACAAACAAAACGGCTACCAGGACAAGCCCGCGCAAATCCTCAATCAATCTGGGTCGATATCGCAGGTATAAGACCACCAATGCAAAAACAGCCAGTGTGATTGCCGCCGCGGCCACATAATCCTGCCATCCGGCCTCAGGCTGCACCAGGCCGAATTCCTGCAGCGCTTCCAGGTCTTCTTCACCGATAACCTCGCCGCGCTGCACGATGACTTCGTTGCTCAAGAAGGTACGAACCACAGGTTGCACCGCGGCGCTTGCCTCCTCTTGTGCCGCCTGAGTCAAGCTATCGGAATAGAAGCTGTTGGGAACCACGAAAGCCGCCGCCAGCTCCGCTACCAACTCCGCCTGCTCCTGGGGGATCGAAAGGCTCACTAAAGCTGGAATACTTTGTTTGGCTTCCTCGAGGCGGTTTTGGCGAATCGTATTGCGCATCACCTGCTCGAGCACCACGATTGTTTCCTGCTGGATGTTCTGCCAGGCAGCTTCATCGAGCAGCAAGATCGCCTGCGCACTCTCTTGACTTAAGTTGACGTTTTGCATCGCCGAGAGGTCGTTGATCTTTTGTTCCAGCGATGCATAGCTGTCTTGCCGGATGGTGTTTATAAAATTGAGCGCAATACGTAAATGATCCAGCTGCTCGCGAGCCACCTCGGCATCCGCCGGGCCGTAGACAGGAGCCACGGCATTGGCGCTCTCCTGGCGCTGCTGCAAAGTCAACACTTCGCTCTGATAGCTAAGGGTCTGCGGGGCCAAAATATCTTGCCCAGCTACGTCCCCAACCTGCAGGCGCAAATTAGCCTGTACTGAGGAAAACGGCATCACCAGGATAAAAAAGGAAAGAAGCACACAGGCCACCCACATGACGGCCAGGAACATGCGGTGACGGCTTGACCAGCGGGATTGTCGCTGGGGTCTGGTTTGCTCAGACATAGCAGGGGAAGGATTAGCCTTGCAGCTTGCTTCGCACGAGTTGGCTGACCTGGCCCCCATCGGCGCGACCTTGCACTTTGGGCAGCACGGCCTTCATCACCTTGCCCATATCGGCGGGGGTGCTGGCGCCTAGCTCGGCGATGGCAGCTTGAACCATGGTTTCAAGTTCCTGTTGGCTCAAACTCTTAGGCAGGAAGCCTTCCAGAACCTTCATTTCAGCTTTTGCGTTTTCTATTAGGTCCTGGCGCCCTGCTTTTTCGGCCTCGGCTAACGCCTCTTGCCGTGATTTGACTTCCTTCTGTAGGATGGCCAGCACAGCTGGATCATCCAACTCGCCCATTTTCTGGACTTCAGCCTCTTTGATTGCAGTCAGCGCGACGCGCAATGTGCTTTTGCGCACCGCATCATTGGCGCGCATCGCATCTTTGAGGGCCTTCTCCAGGTCGTTTTTTACTGCCATAGAGAGATTATACCTTGCGGAGGTATTTCACCTGTAGCTCCAAACTATCCCATGGGATGCCTCATGCGATGGCCGGCCAGTAAATGCATGTGCATATGCATCACCACCTGATTGCCGTCAGGCCCGGCATTCATAATCAAACGATATCCGCTTTCGGCAACGCCTTCTTTTTTCGCGATTTCAGGAATTATTGTAAGCATCCGGGCGGCCACGTCAGCGTGATCCCTATTTAAGTCATTAGCATTGATCAAATGTTCATTCGGAACTATAAGTATATGGGTCGGCGCTAACGGGTGATTATCTCGAAATGCGGTAACCAAATCGTCTTGATAAACCTGATTCGACGGCAGCTCCCCGGCGACAATTTTACAAAACACGCAATCTTGATTGGCCATCTAAGTCTCCAACAAAAAGAAGGTATGCCCGTCGTTTCAGGGCCTACCTTCCATCTTAGGTTCACTTTTCGGGGTAGTCAAGCCCCTGGCCTTTCTTACGGTTGGTACACGACGAAATTGTCGAACAGCACATCTGTACCGGCGACATCAAATGTCCCAGCGTACAGACCCACATCGCCACTGGCAATGGTGGTATCGTTGGCCTGGCCGAGCAACTCGCCATTTACGTACAGAGTCAGCGTAGCCCTCACGCAATCCAATCGGATGTGGTTGCTTTCGCCACCCAGGTGAATGGCATTGCTGGTTTGCATTTGGTCAAAACCAATTATTTCCAGTTCGCCTCCATCGATCCGGCGCCAGAAACCAAAAAACCCATCGCTGCTAATAACCGCAGCATAATAGTTGCTCGGATCAGCATGGCGACAGATGATACCGAATTCATTGTCATCTTCGCCTCCGGTTTTTTTGAGCGTCTACCTCGACTTGAACATCCGTGTACGAGCTCTGGTTAGGATTAGCCCAAATCGAGTAGTTGGTTTCATTCACGAGGATTCGATATCCGCCATCTTGATAATCTGTCAGCCCTTCGGTAGCATTCGTCCTGTCCCAACCGCTTGCGTGATTTGAAAAATCTTCCCGGAGCATCCTTACTGGAAATCTCTAATGGGAATATTGACTATCAACTCACTGGCCAGCTTTGCTTCCCCGCTGCCCGGCGCTAGTTCTATGACTTTATTCAAATGCACGAAGGCCTGCGTATATTCCTCGTTGGCGAGTAAGAATAGCCCCAAATAATAGTGGGCAGGCATGTATTCCTGATCGAGCTCAACCGCTTGCTCCAGGTAGGCTCTGGCAGCCACTTTGTTCCCCACGGACAAATAAGCCCTGCCAGCCAATACCACGGCCTCAGGGTTCTCTGGCTGTTCGCGCAAAACCAAAAGAGCAGCGGGCAATCCAAGTTCTTCAACGAATAGTTCCGAATCCACGCAATATCGGGCCACATAGGCCCAGATTTCCAAATCATCCGGGGAGATTTCAGTGGCCGCCTCAAAGTGTTCCCGCGCACCAATGACATCTCCGGCAAGTATCGAATTCTGCCCCCATTGCACCTGTATCGAGGCATTCTCCGGATCGAGCAAGGCCGCCATGTGGTAGTACAACCCCGCACGGGAGAATTCTTGCTGCCGCTGCCAGTAGAGCCCCGTAAAAAGCAGCGCCGAAATTGAGTTGGGGTTGAGATCCAACGCCCTTTGAAGCGCGGGATAACCATCCTCACCATTCTGTTGTTGAGCTTCACCTAAATAGGCCCAGGCCTCCGCGTAATCCGGATCTACTTGCACCGCCTGCAGCAGGGCTTTCCGAGACAGCCTCCATTCGCCAATGGCTGCCAGTGCCTGGCCACTGGCAGTCAGAAGATAGGCGGGATCTTCAACCAGCCGGGCAGATCGGATAGCTTGCGTCAGCGTGCGTGCCGACTCGGCTTCAGGGTGTGATGAAAACGCGAGGTCTTCCAGGAAAGGCAGCGCGGCCAAGGGGTCAATAGCAGCCCACTCTAACCCTTGCTCATAGCTAATATCTAGAGGGTCAACGGTGGCTGGTACTGTAGGAGTCGGAATCGATCCGGCAACCGGCAACCAGGTTCTCAGGATGTTATTGGGCAAAAGGATTAATATCAGTCCAATGAGCAGACCGATCCATGCGCGGCGCAGCAATCTTCGCAACACAGCCGGATTATACGATTCAGAAGTCTTTGCTGGAGCCTCCAGACCCTCTAGATATTAG
>JAMCZK010000039.1 GCA_023485685.1 Chloroflexota bacterium
ACCCGGTGCCATCGTGGTGCCATGCCACCGGGTCATCGCCTCCGATGGCAGCCTGGGCGGTTATGGCGGCGAGATGCGCAGTAAGCGGAAGGTGCAATTGTTGAAACTGGAGGGAGTGGCGGTTTAGCTATTAGCTGATAGCAATCAGCTTTAAGCTCTAAGCTATAAGCTGTAAGCAAAAAATTATGACCGCTATGATTAAATTAAGGACTTCACAAAAGATGCCCGGCAGTTGCACTGCCGGGCAGGGCGGGTCTTAGACCCGCCCCTACGGAATTGCTCAATCAGATTTCGCATCATCATTTCTCATTAATAAAGGAACAATGCAGATAATTCGCTCCAGATTCGCATCGCTGACAACTGACATTCCACCGATGTATTGGTTCCTGTGGCTGGGGACTTTGATCAACCGTTTCGGTTCTTTTGTCATCCCCTTCCTTTCTCTCTACCTGACAAGCCAACGCCAGATCTCGGTGAGCCTGGCGGGGCTCATTGTTTCGCTGTTTGGAGTCGGCGCATTCGCGGCTCAACTTGTTGGAGGAGAGTTTGCGGATCGCTTAGGCCGCCGACCCGTGATGTTGATGAGCCTGTTTGTCACGCCAGTGTTCATGGCCCTACTGGGCTTTGTGACCTCCGTGCCCATGATCGCAGGTTCAACTCTAGTGCTGGGTTTCTTCAGCGAGCTGTATCGCCCGGCGACCGGCGCCATCGTCGCTGACATCGTTCCGTCCACAGCGCGGACGCGCGCTTATGGTTATCTATATTGGGCGGTCAATCTAGGCTTCACCTTTGCGCCAATACTGGCTGGCTTCATGGCCAACATTAACTATCTGTGGTTGTTCATTGGCGATGCGTTGACAACCTTTATCTATGGGATATTGATCTTCTTCCGCGTTCCGGAGACGCGACCTGAAGCAGCTGGCAAAACCGTTCGCGTTTCACTACGTGAAAGAGTGCACCAGGTTAGGCAGGAGCCAATCCTATTGGCATTCACGGGATTGACGTTGCTGATCGGCATCGTTTACATGCAGGGTTACGTGACCCTACCGCTGGACATGCGCTCCCACGGACTCACGCCGGCGGATTATGGAGTAGCAACCTCCATGAATGCCATCCTGGTAGTTTTGCTTTCCATCCAGGTGAGTAACCTGGCGGGCAAATGGCCGCGCTTCGGGGCGATGGCTGTTTCTGCGCTTCTGCTAGGAATTGGCTTCGGCTATACAGGCTTAGCGTTTAACCTTGTTACCTTTGTTCTTTCGGTTGCCCTCTGGACACTGGGTGAGATCGCGTTCAACGCGGTGGCGCCAGCCCTCATCGCCGATCTCTCGCCTGTTAAATTACGCGGACTGTATCAAGGTATTTTCGGTTCTGCTTGGGGGCTGGCATTCTTTATTGGACCGGTGCTAGGCAGCTGGGTTTTCGAGCAATTCGGCGCCGGTGTACTTTGGTCAGCCAGCTTCATGATCGGCTGTGTGGTGGCCGTGAGCTATTTAGCATTGTCGCGCCCCGCGCAGAAACGAATGGCGACAAGCGCGGAATAGCCATGCAAGGTTTTAGCCTGCCCCAACGAAAAACCGGCTAAAGCCTCGACTCCGATCTTCTGATATGGCTAACTGGAGGGGAAAAGAAGGTAGACGGTTACTGAGACAATCTCGCGAGTCATGAAATTGACGATGGCGCGGATCGAATCTATCCGGCTGGTGGGTGTTGGCGAAGGATAGGCATCCATCCCGAGATCGTTGGCTATCGCCATGGCCCGGTACATATGGAGAGGATCGCTGACGATCAGCGCGGTGGTAAAACCCTGAGCTCCCATCACGCTCAACGCTTCATCCAGATTTTCACGGGTGTCCGTCGAGTTGGTTTCAATAAAAATCGACGCCGGCGGAACGCCATGCTCTACTGCATACTGCCGGGCGACCTCGGAACCGGCCAACTGGTTTCCTGGACCCACCCCACCGGTAAAGATAATGGAGTCCACTACACCGCGCTCGTACAGGTCGATGGCATGATTGATGCGTTCGCGGAAGATCCCGGAGGGCTGACCATTGCGCACGCCTGCTCCGAGAACAATGGCCACGTCAGCCTGGGTGGTCTCATCGACCTGCGCGTAGGCAACAATTGAACTGGCAACATATAGTGACCAACCCAACGCCAATGCGAGTAAAAGTAAAAGGATCTTCCAAAAACGAGATTTCTTTGGGACGACGAGCGGCGGAGTAGAATTCATCGACAGCCTAAGCCGGACATTCTATCGCCGTAAAACATAAATGTGCTCGAGGAACAAATGAATTTCGCCCAAGGAATCCACCATATCACTGCGATCGGCTCCGATCCACAAAGACTCATCGATTTCTATACCGGGGTGCTCGGCCTGCGCCTGGTCAAAAAGACGGTAAACCAGGATGACGTTTCCGCCTACCACCTCTTCTTCGGGGACGAGACAGGCGAGCCAGGCATGGACCTCACCTTCTTCACCTTCCCGCACGCCGGGCCGGGTTCCCGAGGCCGCGGACAGGTGACCAACATTTCGCTGGCCGTCCCGAAAGAGTCGCTTACTTTCTGGCTCGATCGTTTCGAGCAATTTGAAGTTCGAAACGAGGGCATTTCAAAGTTATTCGATTGGGAGCGGATTATCTTCTTTGATTTCGACGACCAACGCCTCGAACTGGTCGGCGTACCCGCTGAAGAGTTATCCGTTTCCCCCTATTTTTGGACCACAAACGAGATTAGCGCCCAACAGGCCATTCGTCATTTCCATTCCGCATTGATGACTGTAACCAACAAGGCTTCCGTTGAATCGATTCTGTCCGAGGCGCTCGGCTATCAGGCGGTTCAGACCGATGCAAACATGACCCTCTATCATCATGACGGGCTGCAACGCGCCGCCTATCTCCAGGTCGAAGAAGCGCCTTCACAGGCCATGGGTTACAACGCGGTTGGCACCGTGCACCATATCGCCTTTGCTGCAGAGAATGAGGCGATCCAAAACGAGTTGCGCGACAGAGTGATCCAATTGGGCTTACACCCCACTCAAGTGATTGACCGCTTCTATTTCAAGTCGGTGTATTTCCGCATCCCTGCCGGCATTTTATTCGAGATCGCCACCATGGGCCCGGGCTTTACCGCCGACGAGAACGAAGCCGAACTGGGCCAAAAGCTCTCGCTGCCGCCTTTCCTCGAAGGATACAGAGGTCGGATCGAGCCGAACCTTGTTCCGGTTTCCGTGAAGCAGCCGCAATAAATGGAACGCGATTTGCTTTTTGCTCAATTTACTGGGATCTCAAAACTCTATCGGCTAACGTCACTGGTCCACTGAAACACCAACAATCTTCGCAATTAGAAACGGAGATTGCTTCCCCTTCGCTTCGCTCAGGGTCGCAATGAGGGAGGGTCTAAGACCCTCCCCTACGGATATGTATAAGGGGGTTTGAAATCTGTGGTTATGTGCTTTTATCCGCGTTTCGCATTCCGTAAACTGTTCACTGTCAACGGTCTACTGTTTGCGTATAATCCCCATATGCCCAAACCGCGCACTGCCAACGAGATCCGCAAATCCTTCATCGATTTCTTCGTAAAGAAGTACGGGCACACCTGGGTGCCGTCTGCCTCCCTGGTGCCCGGCGGGGATGCGACGCTGCTGTTCACCAACTCCGGAATGGTGCAGTTCAAGGACGTGTTCCTGGGCACCGAAACCCGACCTTATGTGCGCGCGGTGGACTCGCAGAAATGCCTGCGCGTGGCCGGCAAGCACAACGACCTCGAAGACGTGGGCTTCGACGACACCCACCACACCTTCTTCGAGATGCTGGGCAACTGGTCCTTTGGCGACTATTACAAGAAGGAAGCCATCGCCTGGGCCTGGGAGCTGCTCACCAAAGAATGGGGGCTGCCCAAAGAGCGGCTCTACGCTTCGGTGTTCAAGGATGAAGAAGGGGTTATTCCCACCGATGAGGAGGCCGCTACCAACTGGCTCAAGCAGCCGGGCTTCGAGAAATCGCACCTGGTCTATTACGGCCGTGAGGACAACTTTTGGGAAATGGCGGATACCGGGCCCTGCGGACCGAACTCCGAGATCTATTACGACTTCGGTGAGGATTATGGCAAGCTGGGCAAGCGGCCGGATGGCGAA
Source organism: Chloroflexota bacterium (assembly GCA_023485685.1). Taxonomy (GTDB): domain Bacteria; phylum Chloroflexota; class Anaerolineae; order Anaerolineales; family UBA11579; genus JAMCZK01. The sequence continues at coordinate 4,133 of JAMCZK010000039.1, forward strand.
CTAGGCCTGGCGCACCCGCGCTTCGTCGAGATCTGGAACCTGGTCTTCATTCAATACAACCGCACCAGCCCCACCAAGTTGGACCCGCTGCCCGCCAAACACGTGGACACCGGCATGGGGTTCGAACGCATCACTACCATCCTGCAGGGGGTCGATGGCAACTATCGCACCGATTTATTCACGCCCATCATGGCCGAGATCCAAAAGCTCGCGCACCAAAGCAACGCGCAACGCGACGAGAACTTCACGCCCTACCGTGTGATCGCCGACCACTCCCGCGCCGCCGCCTTCCTGATCGCGGATGGAGTGGTGCCCGGTAACGTGGGGCGTAATTACATCACGCGCATGATCATCCGCCGCGCCGCCCGCTTCGGCTCCAAGCTGGGACTCAACGAGCCCTTCATGGCGCCGCTGGCCGAAGTCATCATCAAGAATTACGGCGAGGCTTACCCTGAATTGGTCAAGCATCGCAAGAGCATCCTCGATAATCTGACCCGTGAGGAAGAGCGCTTCCAGCGAACCGTGGAAAGCGGCCTGGCGCAGCTCGAGAACTTATTCGGTAACCTGAAATCCGGCGAAACTTTGAGCGGCGAGTCAGCGTTCGAACTTTACGCGACCTACGGCCTCCCCTTCGAGATCACGCGCGACATTGCCAAGGAACGCGGTTACCAGGTGGACGAAGCCGGCTTCCGCTCCGCCATGGAAGAGCACCGCCTGGCGTCCGGTGGGGGACAGGCTATAGGTGAATTGGGCGGCGAGCAAGCCACCGTTTATGCCGACATCCTCAAAGAGTTACAAAAGAAAAAGAAGCTCACCAAGAAGGGCGTGAAATACAACCCTTATGACGGTTTGGAGTCCAAAGGCGAAGTGCTTGCAATCGTTCGCGACGGCAAGCCGGTGAAATCCGCTAAAGCCGGCGAACAGGTCGGCGTGTTGCTGCCCGCCACTTCCTTTTACATTGCGTCCGGTGGACAGATCAGCGACACCGGCACAATCAATTCAGCAAGTGGCAAATGGGCGATCCAGGTCACCGACACGGTCCAACCCGCGGCGGGCGCCGTCGTCCACATCGGCGAAGTGGTCCGGGGGAATCCCAAGGTCGGCGACAAAGCAGTCGCCCAGGTGGACAGGCGCCGCCGCCAGGACATTATGCGCAACCACACCGCCACCCATCTGCTGCACGCCGCGCTGCACCAGGTTTTGGGCGAGCACGCTCGCCAGGCGGGTTCGCTGGTGGCGCCGGATCGCCTGCGCTTCGACTTCACCCATCCCCAGGCGCCCAGCAAAGAGGAACTCGCCAAGATCGAAGACCTGGTCAATGGCTGGGTGCTGGACAATTACGATCTGCACATCGAACACAAGCCACTGGAGCAAGCCAAGAAAGAAGGCGCCATGGCGCTCTTTGGCGAAAAATACGGCGCCGAGGTGCGCACCATCCAGATTGGCGAAAATGGCAAGCCATTCTCCTATGAACTCTGCGGCGGCACGCATGTCGCCCACACCGGCGACATCGGGCTCTTTATGATCACCAGTGAAGGGTCGGCTGCTGCAGGCATCCGCCGCGTCGAAGCGGTCACCGGACGCGGCGCCTACACATTGGTGCAGAAACGCAATGCGGCACTGGCGGAGACGGCGCGCATATTCAAAACCACACAAGAGGATGTGCCCAGCAAGGCGCTCTCGTTGCAAACTGAACTCAATCAGGTAAGCAAGGAACTTGCCAGCCTGCAGCGCTCCAAAGCCGAATCAGGAATGGCAGACATCTTAAAGAATGTGCCCACCGTTTCCGGCATCCCGCTGCTTGCCGCCGCCCTGCCCGGTGCGGATGCCGTTGCTCTGCGCCAGCTTGCAGACCGCTTCCGCGAGCAGAATCCCAGCGGAGTCGCGTTGCTGGTCGGCACCGAAGACGGCCGCGCCACGCTGATCGCCGCGGTCACCAAAGACCTCGTCACACGCGGCCTGCACGCTGGGGAACTGGTGAAGTTGGCTGCTGAAGTGCTGGAAGGCTCCGGTGGAGGCAAACCAGAATTAGCCCAGGCGGGGGGTGTAGATAATGGCAAAATCGCAGAGGCCTTAGCACAGGCTGAACCTTGGGTGAAAGCGAAGCTCGGGCAATGAAGGAAACCCAGCCGCGAGATTGCTTCGTCGCTTCGCTTCGCTCAGCTCCTCGCAACTGCGGAAAGCATTCCGTGACTGGCCGCCGAGACGTTGGAAGGCTCCGGCGGTGGCAAGCCCGAGCTGGCGCAAGCCGGCGGCCGCGATAACGGACGCGTCGCCGAGGCGCTGGCGAAAGCCGAGCCGTGGGTGAAGGAAAAGCTGGGAGCGTAAGCAACCCCATCCCCGTCCCTTCCCCTTGAAAGGGGAAGGGCGCCTGCGCCAGCAGGCGGGAAGGGGTCAGTAAAAGCTCTCGTATATAATAGCTCTGAGGTTTTATGCGACTCTCTCAGCTTAAGCAATTCAGTCAACGGCTTCAACAAATAGCCGACAGGCACGGTGTGAAGAAGATCTATGTGTTTGGATCAGTTGTACGGGAAGAATCCACTGAATCAAGCGATGTAGATTTTCTCATCGAGATGGAAAAGGATGCATCAGCCTTGGGCGTGGGAGGGTTTTCAGTTTGAAGCACAAGCTCTATTAGGAGTCAATGTTGATGTAGTGCCAACCTTCGCGCTGAAGCAAATTACCGACCGGAAGTTTGTAGAGACCATTGAGGCACAGGCTCAGCCGTTGTGAAAGACCAGCAACGATTGAAGGACATGCTGGCGGCAGTCGAAGCGATAAAAAGCTACGCGGTTACTGATTATCAACAATTCCTTTCAGATAGTAAGACGCAGGATGCGGTCATGTACAACTTAATCATAATGGGAGAAGCAGCAAATCAGGTATCCCAAGAGTTTCAGGATACACACGCTTCGATAGGACTTCGCTAATGCCATCAACCAACACCGCAATCCTCACACAGAACCTGACCAAATTTTACGGCTCTTTCCAGGCCCTGCACGGCGTCGACCTCAGCGTGCAGCGTGGCGAGATCTTCGGCTTCCTGGGTCCCAACGGCGCCGGCAAGACCACCACCATTCGCTGTCTGCTCGACCTTATCCACCGCGACGGCGGCGAGGTCGTGGTCCTCGGCGTCGACCCCGCTGCCGACCCGGTCGCCGTCCGCCGCCGAGTGGGCTACATGCCCGGCGAACTCCACCTGGATGAGAGCCTGACCGCCGAAGCCTTATTCCGGTACTTTAACGAGTTGCGCCACGGCGCCGCAGACTGGGCGCACGTGCGCCAGTTGGCCAAGCGGCTGGACCTTGAAATCCAGCGCCCCATCCGCAACCTTTCGCACGGCAACAAGCAGAAGGTCGGGATTGTACAGGCGCTGATGCACAAGCCTGAACTCATCATCATGGACGAGCCCACCCAGGGTCTCGACCCTATGATGCAGCAAGTGGTGCTGGGCCTGCTCAAAGAATTACAAGCGTCAGGCAGTACCGTTTTCTTCTCTTCGCACATCATGAATGAAGTGGAGAGCATAGCGCACCGCGTGGGCATCATCCGCGATGGCCGCATCGTCGAAGTGGCTGATCCCAAGACGCTGGGCAAGCGTTCACTGAATCGGGTGCGCATCCGCTTCCAGCAGCCGGTGGACGGCGCCGAGCTGGCAAAGGTCAGCGGCGTCACCCTGCTCTCGCAAGACAATGGCCATCTGGTTCACTTGCAGATCGAAGGGGAGATGGACCCGCTGATCAAGGCGCTGGCGAAAATGCCGGTCAGCGATTTCGAAACCGAACGCCCCAGCTTGGAAGAAGCTTTCCTGGCTTACTACGACGAACCGGAGAAAAAATGATCACGGTTTTCAAACACACCCTCTCAAGATCTCGCGGCGCCATTCTGGGTTGGGGACTGACCCTGGCAATCATCGCTATGATCTTCGTCCCCTTCTATGATTCCATCGCCGAGAATGCCGAGCAATTCCAGCAAATGATCGAGCTGTATCCCGAAGAGCTGATGGCCTTCTTTACTGGAGGGAGCTCCTTCAACTTCACCACCCCGGAAGGGTTTCTCTCTGTCGAATATTTCTCCTTTATGCCGCTGGTCATCGGCGTTTTCGCCATCCTGGCGGGCAGCGGCCTGTTGGCCGCGGACGAAGAACGGGGCGTGCTCGATCTGGTTGCTGCGCACCCTGTAAGCCGCACCGCATTGTTTTGGGGGCGACTGTGGTCATTAGTGGTCTCTTTGTTCGTCATCCTGGTTTTGGGTTATGCGGGGGTCATGATCGGCACCACCTATTCCCTCATGGACCTCGACGCGGTGGAAACCATCATTCCATTTGCCTCGCTGTTTGCCTATCTTCTATTTTTCACAGGTCTTTCCTTGTTACTCAGCATGTGGCTGCCCTCGCGAAGTTCCGCCAGTATGGTGGCGGGCATCGTGCTGGTCGCCAGTTTCCTCCTAGCCGGTCTCACTCAACTCAACGATACGCTGGCCGCCATCGAACCATTCTTGCCAAACGTCTATTACCAGGGATTAGGTTGGACCGACGGGTTCAAATGGGATTGGTTCTTCATCCTTTCGGGATTCGGATTCTTGTTCATCTTGCTGGCCTGGTGGGCATTCCTGCGCCGCGATATCCGCGTGGGCGGCGAAGGCAGCTTCAAGCTGCCCTGGTTCCGGCGCCCGCAGAAATCTCTGGCCTGAACTTTTGCCATTCTAAGCAGCCAGGATGCCTATAGGCATCCTGGCGTCGCGAAGAATCCATCATTACGTGTATCTGAAAAATGCGCTTGTAGGTAACGCAAAGTTAAGGATGGATGCTTCGTTTCACTCAGCATGGCAAAATAAAACTGATTTGCTTAAAATTGATCTTATTCGCCTATCCGACTAATCAACTAACAGACATCTTTCAACATGCCCTTGTATACTACTCTGCATGAAGATCCTCGCCGTCGACCCGGGCGAAGTGCGCATCGGGCTGGCCATTAGCGATCCTACAGGCACCCTCGCCCGCCCCCTGCAGATCATCACGCACGAAGCGCGCGATAAAGACGTGGATCGCATCGCCGCCATCGCTAAAGAGCAAGGCGCCGAGATGATCGTGGTCGGCCATTCGCTCACCGAGCACGGCCGCCCCACGCGCACGGGACGCAAAGCCGCGCAGTTAGCCACTGCGTTACGTGGAATAACGGGTCTAGAGGTTGAACTTGTCGAGGAAAGTTTCACCACCCAAGATGTTCGCCTGGCCCGCCTGGAGAGCGGTATGAAAAAGAAAAAACGACGCGCACCCATCGACGCGGAAGCCGCGGCAAGGATACTTCAGATATATTTGGATGAAAGAAAGGCAAGTAGTCCTGAGGTCTAGAGGTCTTGAAGTTTTGAGGTCAAAGGCAATAATGGCGACTATCAAGCGCTTTGAAGATGTTCGCGGGTGGCAGTTAGCTAAAGAGTTGGCGAAAAAAGTCTATTCCGTAACGGCAGAGGGGAGATTCTCTAGAGACTTCGCATTAAGGGATCAGATTCGGGGTGCAGCTGGGTCCATCATGCACAACATTGCTGAAGGTTTCGAAGCCGGTTCAGATAAGGAATTTATTCGATTCTTGCGCTATTCATTAAGATCAGCCGCAGAGGTTCAATCCCAAATCTACCTTGCATTTGAATTGAAGTATTTTGAACAAAAAGATTTCGATTCAATCTCATCTTCTCTCGCCGAAATAAAAAGTAATTTGCATGGTTTTATTGCCTACTTAGTTAGAAGCAGTAAGAACCATGCTTTTCGTGAAGAAGCGTCTACCTACTTGGTAGTTAGCGAAGATGACCTCTAGACTTCCCGACCTCAAGACTTCTGGACATTTATGAAATCTAACTTTGGCTGCTTTCTCATCCTCGGCGTCTTCGCCATTCTCGTCTTCGTGGCCTTCATCGCCGGCTCAGCACTTCTCGCCCGCGCCGAAGGAGCCTTCGGTCCGCCGTCTTCAACCCTCAACGTCTTCCAGCGCCTGCGCATTGGGCTGGAGCTCGGTTTCCGCGCCGATGCCTTGCTGCGCCCGGCAGACCCGAACGCTGCCCCCGTTCGCTTCGATATTGGCCTGGATGAGCCCACCAGCCAGATCGTGTCACGCCTGTGGTTCGCTGACCTCATCCGCGAAGGGAATCTATTCAGCAATTATCTCTTCTATACCGGTCTCGATACCCAGCTGCTAGCGGGTAGCTATGAACTCAGTGCGTCGATGAATTCCGTGGAGATCGCCGCAGCTCTGCTCGACCCAACCCCCGAAACCGTCACACTGGTCATCCTGCCCGGCTGGCGCTTGGAAGAGATCGCTGCCGCCCTGCCCAGCGCAGGCGTCCAAGTGACACCTGAAGAATTCCTACTGGCAGCTTGGGACCCGCCTGCCGGCGTGGTGCTGCCTGCTGGCTTCCCAGCCGACTCTAGCCTCGAGGGCTATCTGCGCCCGGGTAGTTACGAGATCGATCGCGAGGCAGATGTGATCGGATTGTTGAACGCCTTGTTGCTCACCTTCGATAGCACCGTGAGCGCGGAGGTGCGCGCCGGCTTTGAACAGCAGGGATTGACATTGCACCAGGGTCTTACCCTGGCTTCCATCGTAGAGCGCGAAGCCGTCAATGAGGAGGAGATGCCTTTGATCGCCTCTGTTTTCCTCAATCGCCTGGATGCAGGCATTAAATTGGAAGCGGACCCCACGGTTCAATATGCCCTGGGCTATGACGAGGTTGGCGGCACCTGGTGGAAAACGTCCCTCTCTTCGACCGACCTCGCCGTCGGTTCGCAATACAACACCTACCAGATTGCCGGTCTTCCGCCAGGCCCCATCGCTGCCTCAACCGCGATGGCCCAGGAAGCTGTCGCCTTTCCCGAATCTTCGTCCTATTTCTTCTTCCAAGCCGCTTGCGATGGCTCAGGCCGCCATATCTTCTCTGTCACCTACGAAGAGCATATTGCTAATAATTGTCCACAGAATTAAACCATTGCGAGGACGCCCCGCGTCCGAAGCAATCCCCAAGCCCAGAGTTGGGGATTGCCACGCTCGCCTCACTCGCTCGCAATGGGATGCAAAAGGGGGTTTTCGCGGTACACTAGGTTAGCAACACCGCCTCATCCCGACTAGAGAAACGAGTACGAATGAGTCAATCCGGGCTTCCCGAGTCCGAATCCTTACGTGTCTATAACAACATCCTCGGCACCATTGGTCGCACTCCCCTGGTGCGTCTCAGCAAATTAGACCGAGATCTTCCCTGCCCCCTGTACGCCAAGATCGAGTTCTTCAATCCCGGCGGATCCGTTAAGGACCGCATTGGCGCCAACATCATCGACGCCGCCGAACGCGAAGGTCGCCTGAAGCCGGGGGGCACCGTGGTGGAAGCCACCTCCGGCAATACCGGTGTAGGCTTGGCCATTGTGGCCGCCATCCGCGGCTACAAGTGCATCTTCGTTATGCCCGACAAAATGAGCCAGGAGAAGATCCAACTCCTGCGCGCCTTTGGCGGCAAAGTGGTCATCACCCCCACCGCCGTCGCGCCGGAGGACCCGCGCTCCTATTACCGCGTCGCTGAGCGCATCGCCGCCGAGACGCCAAACGCCATCCTCGCCGACCAATATCGCAACCCGCAGAACCCCCTCAGCCATTATCAGACCACCGGCCCGGAGATCTGGGAGCAAACCGGCGGCAAGGTTACCGACGTAATCATCGGCATGGGCACCGGCGGTACCTACAGCGGCATTGGCAAATACCTAAAGGAAAAGAATCCCAATATCAAGATCGTCGGGATCGACGTGCAAGGTTCTATCCTGAAAGAAATCTGGGCGAACAAAGGCAAAGTACCGCCCGGTGTCGAAGCGATCACCTACAAAGTCGAAGGCATCGGTGAAGATTTCCTGCCAAAGACTTCAGATCTTTCGCAGGTGGATGAAATTGTACGCGTCAACGACAAAGAATCCTTCCACTGGACGCGGCGCCTGGTGGCCGAAGAAGGCATCTTCGCTGGCGGCTCTTCCGGCGCGGCGGTGGCCGGCGCGCTGAGCTATTGCAAAAGATTGTCCGCCGAACGTCTGGCCGTGGTGCTGCTGCCTGATTCCGGTTCGCGCTATCTCTCCAAAATCTTCGATGACAAGTGGATGCGCGAGAACGGCTTCCTGGAATCCGAATGGGGCGAAGCCACTCTCCGCGAAGTCCTTGGTTCTAAGAGTTTCAGTGAATTGATCTCGGCCTCCGCCAATGACCGCATCACGGATGTGGTCGCCAAGATGAAGGAGTACGGTATTTCGCAATTGCCCGCCATGAACGGCGGCTCAGAGGTGATCGGTCTGGTGCGCGAAGGCGATCTGCTCACCCATTTGTTGGAGAGCAAAGCCGAGCGGCCAGGCGAAGACAGCATCCGCGGCCTGCTGCAGCCCGCGCCGCCCAGCCTGCCCGCCCACACCCCGCTGGCCGACGCCATGCCCGATCTGGTCAAGCACAACGCCGTACTGGTGAATGATGGCGGCCGCGTAGTGGGCATCCTCACGAAAATTGATGTGCTCGATTTTATTCAAAGATAATTTTTGATGTCCGTCGATCTTCCGAATCTTCGCGTTCTCTCTACCGAGTCACTGGTTCCCCATGAATGGCACGATACGTCGCGCTCCGGGCCTTTAGTCGAACGATTGCGCGCCAGCGGCATCCTGCGCAACCCTCCCATCGTCACCCCGTTCAACGACGGCAGCGACCGTTACATGGTGCTCGATGGTGCCAACCGAAGCAGCGCCTTTAGGCAAATGGGGCTGCCGCATATCCTGGCGCAGGTAGTTGAAGCCGACGACCCCGGTCTTGAATTGCAAAAGTGGAACCACGTCCTGTGGAATTGGGACGCTCAGGCGTTGGTTGAATCGGTCCGCAATCTGCCCGATATTTCATTTCGCGAGATCGATCCAGGCGTCAAACGTCCACAAAGCGAATGGCCTCCCAAGACGCTGGTCTGGCTGCAGTTACCGGACGAGTCTGCTTTTATCGCTCGTTTCGAAGACACCGATCTCCGCGCCCGCGCAGGCCAATTGGCGAAGATCGCGCATCTCTACACCGACAAAGCTCACCTGGACCGCACTACCGCCCAGCGCATCAGCGAACTAAACGGCCAATACGACAGCTTGACGGCCATCGTGGTTTATCCGCCTTTCAAGGTACACCAGGTGCTTGAGCTCTGCGAAGCCGGTATCCTGCTTCCACCCGGAGTGACGCGTTTCCTGGTCTCCCCGCGCGCCCTGCGCGTCAACTATCCGTTGGATGAATTGTCCTCAAACAAATCACTGCTCGACAAAAACGGCGCGCTCGAACGCTGGGTGAATGAGCGCGTGGCCCGCAAGGGCATTCGCTATTACGCGGAAGCGACTGTATTGTTTGACGAATAAAAGTCTCATGGGTTTCCCCTAAGCCTTAGGTAGTATTTTTTTGGAACCCTCACCGGATCCCGGTGTCGCACAACACTTTGACTTCGGTCATCGCCCCTGCTTCGACAGTCACCGGTTGGTTAGTCGTGCAATAAGGCAACCCGCCGGGGTCGGGCGACCGAATAGCATAGGTCCCGATGGGCAAGTTCACCTCAAATTCGCCGTTCGCATTGGAGGAGAATTCCTTAATTATCCGCGTCCCGTCTAGGCTGGTAACCACCAACTCGGTCTCATAGGGGGTATCAGGGCACGGGACGCCCTCCTGCACCACCGGGCAATGTGGTCCCAGTAGAACCAGACCCATGATCCCTTGCCCCTCCGGCGCTCCGGCCGCACAGGCAGCCAGAAGCATGGAACCAATCACAATTAAGGCAAAATTGTGTTTCATCACTTGTTAAATTCCCGAATCGAAAATTAGCAACCAATAATTAGAGGTCTTGGCTCTATTCACATCTCCTGCCTCTATTCACACCTCCACACCCAGTCCGGGTTCTGCTTCGATTTCAGACCTTTTTCTCCCGCCAACCGTTCTCCACATACAAAGGCGGAATATACATAACGACCGGCGAACACCGTGTATTTGTGGTCTCCAGGAATGATCGACAAGAAATAGTGCTTGGGACCATTAAGGGTCAGTCCGAAAGTGTTTCCGGTTAGATTGTTGATCACCAGCGTGGCATACAAACCTTTTTCACATTTCTTCAACTTGAAGGTGGCCCCATTGCTTCCCACAGAGAAGGTGCCCGTATTCATACGTCCACAACCCTGGTAACGGTAGCTGTAGTTTCCCGGCTCTACCCGCACCTTGGTAACCTGTCGCTCGATGGTGATTTCCAAATCCGTGGGACCACGCAGGATCAGGGTCGTGTTGGATTGGGTCAGATTGCGAATGGTCAATGTAACCTCGCTGGCTGCCAGCGCCGGCGCCGCAGCAGGGGCCAACAGCCACAAGGCCAACGCGAAGATGGCAATACGTTTCCAAGTTTTCATGCTGCCTCCCGTTTCCTGATCAAATTATAGACCCTGCGTTCATGCCATAGGCTTTTTTGCGTGTCGTTTGGCGTTATGCCTTCTTCAGAGCCGCGTCTAAATCGGCAACCAAATCATCAACGTGCTCCACGCCCACCGATAGCCGCACCAGCCCCGGGCTCACTTCCAGCGGTGACCCCGCCGTGGAGAGATGCGTCATGGCCGCCGGTAGCTCGATCAGCGACTCGACCCCGCCCAACGATTCCGCCAATGCGAAGATGCGCGTGCCCTCCGCCACTTTGCGGGCGGCTGCTTCCCCACCCTTCAATTCGAAAGACACCATGCCGCCGCCGTTGCGCATCTGCCTCTGCGCCAGTTCCCGCTGCGGATGAGAACTATGGAATGGATAATAGACCTTGCTCACCTTCGGGTGCGCCGCCAGGAACTCGGACACCGCGGCCGCATTCTGGGCGTGCCGGTCCATGCGCAGGTGCAATGTTTTGATGCCGCGCAAGATGAGGAAGCAATCCATCGGCCCCGGTACCGCGCCGGCCGCGTTCTGCAAAAAGAGCAAGCGCTCGTACAGTTTGTCGTCGTTCAAAGCGATGAGGCCAAGCACGGCGTCTGAATGCCCGCCTAGATATTTCGTTGCCGAATGCACCACCACGTCCGCGCCCAACTTCAGCGGCTGCTGCAAATAAGGAGTGGCAAAGGTATTATCGACAGCGATCAAGGCATTCGTAGGATGCGCCTTGACGGTCTTTGCAATCGTCGCCAGATCAGCTAATCCGAGGTGTGGATTAGTCGGGGTCTCCAGCCAGAACATGCGCGTCTTGGCCGTCAGTGCGCCCTTGAGGGCATCCAAATCCGCCACATTTACATAACGAAACTCCAGCCCAAAGCGCCGGTATTCTTTGTCGAACAGCCGGAACGTGCCACCGTACACATCGCCGCCCACCAGAATGTGGTCGCCGGGATTGAAAGTGCGAATGATCGTGTCCGTCGCCGCCATCCCGGAGGCGAACGCCAGCCCGTGCTTCCCACTCTCCAGCGCGGCAATTGCATTCTGCAGCGCGGTGCGCGTCGGGTTGCCGGTGCGCGCGTACTCGTAGCCCTTATGCTTTCCGACGCCCTCCTGAGCATAGGTTGACGTCTGGTAGATGGGCGTCATCACCGCGCCCGTTTCCGGGTCCGGCGGCTGTCCGGCATGGATAGCTAAGGTCTCGAAATGGTCTTCGGGCATGGTTACCTCGCTGGAATTGTAATCCAGCTAATTTCGAAAAATCTACTAAGGATGGATTCTTCGCGACGCCCAGTCGCCTGTCGGCAGTTTTCGCTTGCTCAGAATGTCAGATTAATTGCTATGATCGCAAAAACAGCAACCTGGAATTCTTCCCCCACCCACATCCTTCGTTATCCCCCAAACCCCTGCACCAAAAACCACACGCCCGCGCTCCAAAAAATCGCCACGGTCAGATACCCCCAGAATGCCGCCCACCTGCCCTCGATCTTTCGGCTCAAATCCTTTACGAGAACCTCACGCCGCCATACCACAACCCATCCAGCTATCCCCAGGATGAAGGCCATCCCGGCATATATTAGGTTGCCTGTGTTCGGGTCGATGCCGCCCGGGAAACCCGTGTCGGCGATCACATAAGCCACACCCAAAAAGGCAAAGGCAACCAGGGTAATTAGCACAATAAGCAAGAAAACCGGAGCTTGGTCGAGGAATTTCATTTTCATAAATAGGTAAACGAAAAAAATAGCCGTAAATTACATTTTAATGTTTTTTGGCTGCCTTTCTTTCCCTCCCATTTTCCTATTCCCAGCGTGCCGCCCCGCTATAATCCATTTTCATGTCTGACATCTTTTTCACCGAGTCCAGTGAGGTCCCCGTACCCCCCGCTGAGCTGCGCATCCGCGCCCTGGATGCCACCCCGCGGCCCGACGGCGTCCGCATCGACGTTCACCTGGAACTGACGCCCTTTCAGCAGCGCCCGAACATCGAAGTGGCTATCTCCAATGCGGCCGGCCGCGAGGTGGCCGCCCTCAGCGTGGTCGAAGCTATCGATCCAAAAATGGACTTCACCATGCATGTGCGGGAGGCCAAGCCGGCGGGCAGTTACACTCTGGCAGTGCATGTCTTCTACTCTGATGTTGAAGATAGCGCGCCTGCCAACGGTGGCCAGCCATCCGCCGCAGAGATTCTCAAGAAAGCCAGGCAAGTGGTAGACCAGCGGCAAATGGATTTCGAAATAGATTAGCCCTAATTATTGACAGCCCCCTGGCCTGATTCTTGCTTTAATAACCAACAGTCCTCATGTTGCCCCTTGAACCCGACATCCCGCCACGTCCGCCCTTGCGGATCCGCATTATTCGCGGAGTGATCATCGTTGCCGCGCTGGGCGCGGCAGCCCTGGCGCTGCTGGGTTCTCCTTGGCTCAGCCAGTTCCTTTGGCCGGGCAGCGGCAACGCCGAAGGTTCCGTGCTGCACCTCACCGCAACTCCCACAGCATTTCAGCCAACCACCACTTCGACCCTCGCCGCTACCCCCGCACCGACCCCCACTGCGCTTCGACCATTTGAGGCCGGCGGAGCGACCTCTCTCGATGGCCTGATGATTCTCAGTCTCTCAGGGACCGGTTACTCGCAACTCTTCAGTCATCAGTTGCTCGGCCAGCCATTCACCCGCCTGACCTCCGGCGCCTGGGACGATATCCACCCCGCCCTCAGCCCCGATGGACAGCGCATAGCCTTCGCCTCCAACCGCGGCGGCGCCTGGGACCTGTACACTCTCGAGCTGCTCACCGGCAACGTTACGCAAATCATTGACGACGCCGAATACGATGGCCACCCCTCCTGGTCGCCCGATGGCGCCTGGCTGGCCTACGAACATTACGCCGATGGCGATCTGGAAATATTCATCCAGCCCCTCGATAGCTCGGTGGACCCGGTGCGCATCTCCGCCGGCAACGGGGCCGATTACGCGCCCGCCTGGCGGCCAAGCGCGCAGCAACTCGCTTTCGTTTCCGATCGCAGCGGCATTCCGCAAATTTGGCTGGTCGATCTCGAACAAAATGGCGACGCACGTTTTCAACCTGTTACTGAAAGCGTCGGCGCACAAAATTTTCCCGCCTGGTCGCCCGATGGCGCCTGGCTGGCCTGGTCCCAAATGGACGATGGCATTTGGACCATTTACGCGCAAAATATCAGCGATTCCGATTCGCCGCCCCGGCGCATCGGTCTTGGGCAAGATCCCCATTGGTCCTTTTCCGGCGCTACCATCCTCGCCGAGTTGCGCGGTCCCAACGAAACTTATCTCACCGCCTACACACTAGCCGGCGGCCTGGCGCTTGCCCCCGAATTGATGCCCAGCCATCTCGACGGCATCGCCTGGGGCGCTGGGGCCCTCCCCGACCCACTGCCCGATGCATTGAGCGCCGCTGCTGAAGTTATCCTCCCAACAGTTGATCCCGCCGCGGTCGGCGACACTACCGTTGAACTCAGCGATGTGAACGCGCCCTTCGAAGAACTCAACGAAGCCGCGCTGCCCGCGTTCGGTGCACTTCGTGCTCGCGCTGCACAGCTCCTCGGCTGGGACGCGCTTTCCGAATTGTCGAACGCCTTCGTTCCGCTGGACCGGCCGTTGCCGCCCGCTCGCCAGCAAGATTGGCTCTACACCGGCCGCGCCTTCGAATTGCACAGCGGCCTGCTGGACGCGGGCTGGATGGCCATCGTGCGTGAAGAGTTCGAAGGCCAGACCTATTGGCGCGTCTACCTGAAAGCCGCCGGCGACCTCGGCCGCCCGCTCACCGAACTTCCCTGGGATCTCAGCGCGCGCTACTCAGGAACCGAAAGCGATTACCAGGCCGGTGGCGAACTGGCTGAATCCCTGCTCGCCGGCACCTGGGTGGATTTCACCGCCCTGGCCGCCGATTACGGCTTCGAGCGCGTGCCCGCGCTCAACAACTGGCGCAGCTATTTTCAGGGCACACTATTCAATCTCTTCGTCTACCGCTCGGGTCTCACCTGGGAAGAGGCCATGCTGCAAGTCTATTCGCCCGAAGAGCTGGCGACGATGGCACCATGAAAAGCAACCACAGATGAACGCCGATAAACACTGATTTTCAACGAAGCCATGGCAAAAAACCGTAGGGCAGGGTCTAAGACCCTCCCGTCATTGCGAGCGAAGCGAAGCAATCCGCCTGATTGTGTTGGAGATTGTCACGTCGGGCGGTGCGCCACTACGACAAGGACTTTTCTCGCGGTTGTCTTGTTATCAGTGCTTCTTTTCTCTTCCTGCGCCCCTCTCCCCCGCACCCCCCCCCCCCTGCTCCCCAGCTCCACCGTTCCTTCACTCCCGACCGTCACCCCCTCATTGTCTCCGACTGCTACTCGCACTCTAATCTTTAACCCCTGGCCCACCTATGAAATCCCAACCTTGGCACCCTTCCCCCTCGATGCGGCGGATCTCAGCCCCGACACGCTCCCCGCTACCAGCGGCTTTCCGCCGTCATACTCAGCGCCGCTGGCGCTCAACCCGAATGACCATTTCTACTTCTCGCGAGCCATCGGCAATGAGGATTACTGGCTACTCATCCCCTCTCAACGCTACGGCGTCACCCAGGAGGCGGGTGTTTTGCAAAACGAGCACCTCGGCGTGGATATCGGCGCGTACCTCGGCACGCGCATCTACGCCGCCGCGGAGGGCGAGGTGATCTGGGCTGATTATGGGCTGCTCTACAACTCGGTGAATTACCTCGAAGACCCCTACGGTATCGCCGTGGTCATCCGCCACGATTTCGGCTTCGACGGCCAGCGGCTCTATACCGTTTACGCCCACCTCTCCGAGACCAAAGTGAAAAAGGGTGACCGCGTGGAGCGCGGCGACGTGATTGGCCTCTCCGGCATGACCGGGCTCACCACCGGTCCGCACCTGCATTTCGAGGTGCGCCTGGGTGGCAACACCATCTACTTCACCCGCAACCCCGAGCTGTGGATCGCCCCGCCCGAGGGTTACGGCGTGCTGGCGGGCCGCGTGGCCAGCAGGACTGATGCGGTGCTACTCAACCGCCTGGTGGAAGTAACCAACCTGGACACCGGCAAAAAGTGGAGCACCTACACTTACGTCAGCGAATTCAAGCTGCTGCCCGACGACTATTACAACGAGAACTTCGTGCTCAGCGACCTGCCCGCCGGCCGCTACGAGATCGCCATCCCCTTCTTCAGCGTCTGGCGCCGCGTCGAGGTGGAGGTGAAACCGGGCGCGGTCACCTACTTCCATTTCAAGGGCACGGATGGATATAGCTTTGAACTACCGGCGGAGATCGAACCGGAAAATGTGCCAGGCAACTAGCATTACACATTGACAATACACACCCCCAGTGTGTAATATTAGCCTGTGAAATCCAAAGAGAGCCTGCGCCGCTTCCAGATATTGCTGGATGAAGATCAGGAGAAATACCTTGCTCGCGTGTCGAAAAAAAGCGGCAAGAGTGTTTCCGCTTTGATCCGCGAGCTGGTGCGCGAAAAGATGCGCACTGCCAAAGAAGCCAAACTTCGCCAGGCAGCCCGTGAGCTGCGCGCCGCGTATGCAGCCAGCGAGGATCTGACCGCCTTCACTAATCTCGATGCTGAAGACTGGTATGCATAGAGGGGAAATTTGGCTGGTGAACCTCGACGCGACCATCGGTTCCGAGATCCGCAAAAAACGCCCGGCCATCATTGTTAACCGGGATTCCATCGGCGTTCTGCCGCTCAAGATTGTGGTTCCCATTACCGGTTGGAGGGATGAATTTGCCAAAGCCCCGTGGTTGGTGCCACTAGAAA
Organism: Chloroflexota bacterium; assembly: GCA_023485685.1. Classification (GTDB taxonomy): domain Bacteria; phylum Chloroflexota; class Anaerolineae; order Anaerolineales; family UBA11579; genus JAMCZK01. The sequence continues at coordinate 20,364 of JAMCZK010000039.1, forward strand.
AGGACCCGAG
>JAMCZK010000049.1 GCA_023485685.1 Chloroflexota bacterium
GCCCAACGCAAGCCTGTGGACTTGAGCACTGTGATTGACGACGCCATCGGGCAGCTCCGCAATCAATTGCAGGAAAAGCGCATCGCCCTGCGGGTCGATCTGCCCAGCCAATTGCCTGAACTCAACACAGACCGCGACGCCTTGCAGCAAATCCTCTATCACCTGCTGCAGAATGCGGATGCTGCGACACCATCCGAGGGAGCCATCACGCTGCGCGCCGTGATTGATTCGCAATCAGAATTTGGCGACTTTGTGCTGCTGCAGGTGAGCGACTCCGGAGGCGGCATACCGGATGAAGATTTGCCGCGCGTGTTCTCCCGCGTCTATCGCGCCTCAAACCCCGTGATCAAAGGTGTAGGCGACACAGGCGTCGGCCTCACCATTGCAGAAACACTGACGCAAGCGTTGGGCGGCCGCATCTGGGTGGAGAGCGAAGCCGGCGTGGGCGCCACATTCAGCGTGCTGCTGCCCTTGCAGCTTGCACCAAAATAATTAACTTCTAACTGGTGGTTTATGGCTTCATGCGAGATGCGCATGGGTCTAGAGGATACTCCTCCTTGGAGGCATTCGGAGATCTCCTGCGGAGACTATTCCTTGCGAAGCCTCCCAAGGACATACGAGCGTAGGCGCTCGTCCTTCTCCAAACGGGTTTTGCTTCTTCGCCTCGAGGAAGCTACTTCCATTGCCATCCTGCCCGCAAAGAACACCCGATATCCAATTCTGCCGCAAGGGCTCGGCTCACTTCCTCACGTTCGTTGTTTGTAAGACGCCTGTACTTTGTCTCTCTTGCATACGAATGATATTATCTATTTATTCGTTGCACTATGTCTGACTCCACTTTTAGAAAAATAGCGGCTCGTTTGAAAACGAGCCGCTATTTTTCTTTGATCTAGTAATTAGTTTAAATCAATGTCGAACACCCAAGGCCCGTCCACCTTCCCTTGGATAGTTTCTAAAGCTTTATTAACAATTTCCAAAGCTTCCTCTTCACTAAGATCGGCGGGCTTTTGCGTGATGGTGAAATACGCTCCATGATCAACCTCACGATATTCGAATTCTATTTGAGCAGCCTTGGTTGTTTCATTAGCCGCGGCGATCACGTCAACTGGAATTCTTTCGGGTAACGAAATCGTGAGGTAGTCCAAAGAAAGCACTAATACGCCTGAAAGATTTTGGAAATCAAAGTCCTCCGACCAAAGTATTGCCTCAAAACATCGATGTTGTTCTTTGATTGCATTATCCGGATCGCGTAACTTCCATCCTACCACGCGCACGGTCTTTCCGTTGTGGGTTGCGGAAAATGTGGGTACCCAATCAGCTACGGAGGGTACATCGGTACAAATCGTTACGGTAGGCCAATCAGGATTTAGATCGATCCCTTGAACTTCGGCGGTCAACCCGTTAATGGTGACGCTTGTGTTTGAATTTTCTACAATAGAAACTGAGGAGTTAAGTGGCAGTGTGCCAGTATCTTCTGGGCTTTGTTGCGATACAGACCCGCGTTGAGAATTTGGCAACCACGCAGATAGAGCCAGCGCACTGATTAACAAGCCACTCAGGACAAGCAGCCCAATCAGGTAGTATTTTTTAGTTTTCATAATCGCTATCCTTTCACTTCTTATTCGCTATTAACTGCCGGGGTCGTTGCATGCCCAACTTCTTTTCACGAGGGAATTAGTGACAAAGTTTGCCACATCTGAAGTATATATCCAACCCCGTGCGCAGACGTTTTTGCTGCCTGCGACCATATCGCTATACCACATGCTTGATTGGGCGGGATCAGGCGTCTGTTTATTGCTACTCCAGGGAAAATAATAGAAATACGTAGACGGGTTAGGCGGGGGTGTTGTTTGAGTGTATATACAATTATTGTTAGCGCATTCCAGCGCTTCAGAAAGCATCCAGTTACCAGTATATGACCATTTGGTTGCTCTGGACCAAAATGAGTAACAAGTACTTGATCTTCGCAATTCAGTCTTCACTTCTCCGCCAGGAGAGAAGACCGTTAAATAGGTAGAGTACCCTCCGCAGCCTTGCTGATCGGCATCTTTTCCGCGACAAGTAAGGTTATAACACCCTGCAATAGCTCGCTGGCATGTCCGTTTTCGATGCCAAATGAAAAGGCAAAGAGCACGGCTGCAATGACCACTCCTATCCATCGAAAGCCGTTTCTTGGGTTTTTCATAAGTTCCTCCCAGCGAAATTTCAACGGTTCGTCCATAAAAATCGTGCTAACATTATCTGTTAATTATCGTTGCGTCAATTAGGGATTCCTGCTACTGTCAGATCTGTAACGTAACGTTGCTTCAGTTCGGTTTCGAACCCCCAATTTTGCATAAATGCTGGTTAAGTGTTTTTCAACTGTGCTCTGCGATATCCCTAATAGATCGGAGACCTCTGTGTTCAATTTGCCTTGCACTACAAGGTTCATGACCTCCTTTTCTCGATTCGTTAGACCCTTCTGTTCTTCCATCTTCCTCCCGTTTGCAGCACCAGCATTGAAAAAAGCAGGAGAGTAAACTTGAATCTGTGTTATCTCAACATAGAACCTTATCTTTTTCCTATGAACGATGTTATGAACACCTAATGAACCTGCATATGGGATCCGTTTCCGCAGGCGGCCACTAAAAAGGCGAACACAAGGCAGGCGCTTGAAGCCAATTTGTTTCATTTGTTCCTCCAAAAGAGTTGATTTAGGCGGTTATTACCTACATCGATAATACGTCTACTTTTCGGGATTCGGATTAACAAAGACAGGAGAACTAAACCGCCACGCCGAATACCCGCGGACCCATGGGCAGATCACTGCCGCCGGCAGTTTTAGACAGCTACACTGCCGATTTCCAGCAGTACCACTGCTGGAATAACTCTAGGGACGCAATGATGAAAGGGGGTAAAACCATGACAACTACCCCCGTCAGTGAACGCAGCTATTTCACCGACGATTAGACGATGGAAGTTATAAGTTACTTCCGGCTAGCAGATAGCCACGCCATGCTTGCAGAGTTACACTGAGGTACCTTATGCTGAGGAAGATATACCTTTGTGTTCTTTTGTGTCTTCGTGGTTAGTCGTGTATTTGAAAAGCTGCACTGGGAACGTTGATCCCTCGTGGCTCGTTAATCCAAATAACTGGCTTGAAAATTGCATCCGGTTGCCTTATGAAACTGCGCCCGTTTCTTTTTCTCATTGTTTTCATCTCCCCTGCACTAACAGCCTGCTTCCCTGCCAGCGGCCCGGCCTTTTCCACAGCGGGTACCCCCACGCCCACCCCCTTCCTGCCAAACTTTTCCGGTGATAATCCGATAGACCAACCCATTTCGTCGGGGTCTGCCCAAGGTGGAAGCCAACCTTCTACCTATGTGGCCAACTTCCCACCTCCCAGCGCTGCATCCGACGTTCCCATTCCAAATCCCATTGGTCGTCTTGCACAACCCGAAGGACAGGTGAATATCCTTCTGATGGGATCGGACCAACGGCCTAATGATGGCGGTTTTCGTACCGACGTCGTTTTGCTGCTCACGCTCAATCCGGGCGGGGGCAGCGCCAGCCTGACGTCTTTCCCACGTGACCTGTATGTCTACGAACCCGGCTGGCGGGTAGATAGGATCAATAGCGCCTTTGCCCGCGGTGGGTTCCAAATGATGGCCGATACGATGGAATACAACTTCGGCGTGCGGCCCGACCATTACGTGCTGGTCAATTTCGAGGGTTTCAAGACCATCATCGACGCGTTGGGCGGCATTACCGTGCAGGTAGCCCAGCCGCTCACCGATGAGCGCGACGGCCCTGGAGATTTCAGCGTGCCTGCCGGCTCGGTGACTATGGATGGGGACACGGCGCTATGGTACGTTCGCTCGCGCGGCACCTCCAGCGATTTCGACCGCACCCGCCGCGAGCAGGAAGTGCTGGAAGGAATCTTCTGGCGCCTGCTCAGTCTGGATGCGATTACCAAGGCCCCCGAGCTTTACGAACAATATAAACAGACCGTAATCACAGACTTGGGTTTCGAAGATATTTTGCCGCTGCTGCCGCTGGCTGCGGATCTAGGAAGCTCAGGCAATATCCATGGATACGCAATTGGTCCCGAACAGGTAGAGTCGTTCACGACATCCGGTGGCGGCGCGGTGTTGTTGCCTATTTATGATGCTATTTTGCAGATAATGCGCCAAACATTGAATACGCCAGAATAGTAGGTGTAAGGGCGGGTCTAAGACCCGCCCTTGCTTCATTGGAAGGTCAGAGAACCTCCCCTACGGATTAACCAATAGAGGTTCTCCCAATCCAAGAAAAAGACAGTCTAACGAATCCAGATAACCCCATCTTATAATCTCCATTATGGATTCCTTATCCGGTTCGGTGGTACGCGTCACCTATTACAGCGCGGAGAACGGATACAGCGTTCTGCGCATCCGGCCGGAAGGCGAGGCGCCTCACCGAGACACTGAGGGTTTGGTCACCATCACCGGCAACCTGCCGGAATTAGCGCCGGGGGAGTATTTGCAATTGCACGGTGCATGGGCACGCCACCCCAAATTCGGCATGCAATTCCAGGTGGAGCAAATGGAACAAGCGTTCCCCGTCACTCTAGAAGGCCTCCGCGGTTACCTGGGCTCCGGGCTTCTTAAAGGCATCGGCCCAGCTTACGCCGAGCGCATTGTCAATCATTTCGGTCTTGAGACAATCGACATCATCGACAAGCAGCCTGAAAGATTGCGCGAAGTAGCGGACATCGGCCCCAAGCGCAGCCAGCAAATCCTGAAAGCCTGGGAAGAACAAAAGCAGATCCGCGGGGTGATGATCTTCTTGCACGGACACGGGGTAAGCACCAACCTGGCCACCAAGATTTACAAACAATATGGCGACCGCTCGCTGGAGGTTGTTCAGCGCGACCCCTACCAACTTGCCCGCGATATTTACGGCGTGGGATTCAAGACCGCCGACCGCATCGCGCAATCGCTCGGTCTGCCAGCCGACCATCCATCTCGGCTGGAGGCGGGCTTGGTATACACGTTGGATGAAATCAGTTCAGATGGCCATGTGTATGCGCCGGAATCTGAATTGGTGAACCGCGCGGCCGAATTGCTCGGTGGAAGATCTGAAGCAATACGGTCTGCGGTTTTTCGCCTGGCAACTCAGGGGCAGGTCATTGTTGAAGAGCTCGATGCAAGCTCTGGCGAACCGAAAAAGGAACGACGCGTATATCTAGCCGCATTGCACGCCTGCGAGGTCGGCGTTGCGGAAAGATTGCGCGCTCTGGCGGGCACAAAAGAGAGCAGGCTGCAAGATATGCCGCTCTACCGGCATGGCCTGGGCCTGCTTGCCTTGGACCGGCGCCTCAGTTCCGTGCAGCAAGAAGCCATCGTGCAAGCCCTGAACAACCCCGTCTGCGTGCTGACCGGCGGGCCAGGGACAGGCAAGACCACGACTATCAAGGCATTGATTGCCGCACTGGAAGCGGACAACAAGAAGTATGCACTAGCCTCCTCCACAGGGCGCGCGGCTAAACGCCTGGCACAAGCCAGCGACCGGCCCGCCAGCACCATTCATCGCCTGCTGGGTTTCTCGCCGCAGGAAGGCGCCAAGTACAACGAGGAAAATCCATTACGCGCTGATCTTGTGGTGGTCGACGAAGCCTCCATGCTGGATCTGCAATTGGCGCACAGCCTGCTGAAGGCGCTAAGACCCGGGACGCATTTGCTGCTAGTTGGTGACGTGGACCAGCTGCCCTCGGTAGGCGCGGGGGACGTGTTGCGCGAGGTGATTGCCAGCGGTGTCGCCGCGGTCACGCGGCTGAACGTGATCTACCGACAAGCCGAGGGATCTCACATCATTGCCAATGCACACCGCATCAATCAAGGAGAACTGCCACACACGCCAAAGGTCAGCGATGATTTCTTTCTCTTCCCCGCGCAAAACACAGAGGAAGCCGCCAAATGGGTGGTTGAGCTGGTTACAGAACGGATACCCAGGCGCTTCCATTTGGATCCCTTGAAGGATATCCAGGTGCTGGGGCCGTTGTACCGTGGTCCAGCGGGCGTCAGCGCCCTGAATGCCGAGCTGCAGCATGCGCTGAACCCCGCTTCGCCGTTGAAAACCGAGCGCGCCTTCTTTGGCCAGTTGCTGCGTTCCAGCGACCGCGTGATGCAGGTGTGCAATGATTACGAAAAGGGCGTATTCAATGGAGATATTGGGCAGCTGATCGAGATCAGCAATGAGCAGCAAACGCTGACTGTAGATTTCGAAGGCCGATTGGTGATTTACGATTGGAGCGAAGCGGACGAATTAACGCTCGCCTACGCAGTGACCGTTCACAAATCCCAGGGCTCAGAATTCCCCGCGGTGGTGCTACCGGTGCTCACCCAACATTTCGTGATGCTACAGCGGAATCTGCTGTATACAGGGGTCACGCGTGCCAGGCAACTCTGTGTGCTCGTCGGCAACAAGAAGGCCATCGCCATCGCGGTGAAAAACAACAAAGTGGCAGAACGCTGGTCGGGATTGGCGCGCAGGCTGAAATCAAGCACAGATAAACACAAATGAACACAGATGATCTGCGTGCGGACCGAAAAAATTCGCCCAAAGAGGCGCCAACCGTCGAAGCCGCTAACCGTGAACCGTAGGGACAGATTTAGATTTCAAATGACCTTTGCCCGCAAAGCCCTTTGGCTGTAAGTCAAGATCGTAAAGAAGTAACGCGAAACCTGTCCCAGTCAACCGCGAACCCGCAAGATATAAGGACAGGTTTCAATACTCTTCACCGCCATCACAATTTTTCCAACCCAGTTGCGTGGCTAAACTTGATTCCTCAAGCAGAAACCTCCCTACGAAACCAACGGCCACTGGTCACCGCACGGAGATACAGAGAAATCTAGGTAAAAACTCAGTGCTTCCGTGGTTTGATTCTGCTTTTTTGAAAGGAAGGCACTATTACAAGGGTTCAATGGGTAGATTGCTTCGTGCGGCCTCATTTTCATTCGGCCCTCCTCGCAATGGCGAAAGAGCGAAGCTAAACCTCGCTCATTCTTAAATAGCAAAACGACCCCATCGGGGGCCGTTTTACTATTTGTGGAGATGGCGGGAATCGAACCCGCGTCCGAACGATTAGGTGCATGCACATCTACGAGCGTAGTCGGTTGTGCTTGTCGCCGCATGGCCCACAATCGACAAGGGGGTCCGCGCGGCCATCCGTTGTGTCTTTCACGTACTAAACGGAGTCGTACGCGGCACTCCGGCATTGTCTCGCCCGTTCTCTCCCAGCCGGAGGGAGGGAGAGGCGGACGCGGCTCACAGGGAGCCGGGCAACTCTTAGCTAGCCGGTTTTACGCGGCGAGCGGGAGAGCTGCGTAGTCAGTGCTTTTGGCACTTGATTGTTGCGCTGAGTTAACGAGGTCGGCGCCTCTCGGCTCGCAATGCATGACCAGCCTCATCCGTCGAAGCCAGTCATCCCCATGGGGAAATTATAGCAGGCTCCCGTAAGTGAAGTATTAGAGGGCAGCCACCAGGGGGAAAGAAAAGTCTCCACAATCCCTGACCCAGCTATCCATATTTCCTCCACATTATCCCGTTACTGTTTATACAAACCGAAATACGGAGGAACATAATGAAAGCAATAGTGCACTACAAATATGGTTCACCCGATGTCCTCGAACTACGAGACATCGATAAACCGGTGCCGGCAGACGATGAGGTCCTAGTTAGGGTTCATGCGTCTTCTGTAAACCCAGTAGAGTGGTATGGCATGACAGGATTGCTCCTTGCACGCCCGTCAGCCGGGTGGCTCAAACCAAAAGACCCCAGACTAGGGACCGATTACGCTGGAGTGGTAGAAGAGGTTGGCGAGAACGTCAAGGATTTTCAACCAGGAGACGAAGTTTACGGCGGGAGACATGGGGCTTACGCAGACTATGTGTGTGTTCGCGATGCAGTGGCTCCCAAACCTAAGAGTATTACGTTTGAGCAGGCCGCGGCCATACCTATTGCGGGCCTTACTGCGCTTCAAGGCCTTCGGGATCACGGGAAGATTCAACCGGGACAAAAGGTTCTGATCAATGGCGCGTCGGGAGGCGTAGGGACGTTTGCCGTGCAGGTGGCCAAAGCTTTAGGGGCGGAGGTAACCGCAGTTTGCAGTAGCCAAAATGTGGAAAAGGCCCGTTCGCTCGGCGCAGATCACGTAGTCGACTACCCTAAGGAGGACTTCACCCGAAGCGAGCATCGTTATGACTTGTTGTTCGACATCGCAGGCAGCCGGTCGTGGCGAGAATACAAACGCGTCCTAGCTCCCAATGCGACTTTCGTCCTTGTCGGAGGCCCAAAAACGCCGTTGATCGGTCCTGTAGGTCACATAATTAGGATAAAACTGGTTTCGCTGAGAGCGAGTCAAAAAGTGGTTTTCTTCATAGCAAACTTCAATCGAGCTGATTTTGCCGTCATGAATGAACTAATCGCGGCCGGAAAGGTCACACCTGTCATTGATCGCCAATACAAGCTGAAGGATCTTCCTGAGGCTATGCGTTACTTTGGAGAAGGTCATGCCCGCGGAAAAATTGCCATCACAATGAACGCCTAGATGATACGCACGCAAGGAAATCAAGAGGGAAGCAAAATATGTATTGATACTTGCATTCTGCTTCCCTCCTCACTATCCTATATCGCTTTTCCCTTATACTCTTCCTATGCCCGAACTCATCCTCGTCGTCGATGACGAACCCAAGATCCTTCACCTAACGCGCGACTATCTGGTGAAGCAAGGCTTCCGCGTCACCACTGCTGCCGACGGTCAATCAGCGCTGGGCGCTGCCCGCAGAGAAAAACCTGATCTGATCATCCTCGACCTCATGCTGCCGAAGTTGGATGGCCGGGATGTGTGCAAAATCCTGCGGCGGGAAAGCGACGTGCCCATCATCATGCTCACCGCGTTAGGGGAAGAAATTGACCAGGTCACCGGCCTCGAAATCGGCGCGGACGATTACATCACCAAACCGTTCTCCCCGCGCGCGTTGGTGGCGAGGGTTCGCGCCCTTCTGCGACGCACGCGCGGAGAAGTCAGAGTCCCAAGCATGATTCGCGTCGCTGGACTTGAGATCGACTCCCACAGATATAGCGTGACATTCAAAGGAAAACCAATCAAACTAACTCGCAATGAATTCAAATTGTTGCAATTGCTTGCCAGCCGGCCGGGGCAAACTCTCAACCGCAGCCAATTACTGGAAGACCTGCATGGCACCGCCTCCAGCTTCGACCGCAGCGTAGATTCGCACATCAAGAATCTGCGTAAAAAACTCGAGAGCGCTACTGGAACTGGGATGATCGAAACGGTGTATGGGATCGGTTACCGCTTCAATAGATAAACAGCGACGAAATGACTCAGATTCCAGACGAAACCTCCCAAACGACCCCCGAAAGGGAATGGCAAGGAGGAATGCGATTCTTGCCAGTAGCCCTTTTTTTCATTGCCGTCATCCTAATTTTTATTGGCGGTTCGGCAGCGCTCCTATATAACCTTTTCTCCGAATACTCCGGGATAAGAAATATATGGCTCCTGGTGTGCGGCGTTCCCTTTGCCCTGGTTATCGCCGTAATCATCATTATTTTTAATCTTTACACCCGCTTTGGTAAACCATTGAGACAAATCTTCGGCGCCATCGATTCTGTCGCCGAAGGAGATCTCAGCGTGCGTGTACCCGAAGATAGTTCCCCTCAGTTTGGTGAATTGATCAAACGTTTCAATAAGATGGTCATAGAACTCGAACGCGCCGATCAGCAACGCCGCAACCTCACTGCGGACATCGCCCACGAACTGCGTACGCCGCTGCATATTATCCAGGGGAAATTAGAAGGCATCACGGATGGAGTTTATGAGGCAACGCCCCAACACATCAACGATGCTCTGGAAGAAACCAAATTACTGGGGCGCCTGGTGAACGACCTGCAAACGCTTTCGCTCGCCGAAACGGGTCAACTCCCGCTACACAAAACCCGCTTCTTGCTCGGCGACCTCATTCGAGACATCAGCTCAAATTTTTCCTCTCAAGCCGCGTCTCTTGGCGTCCAACTGGAAACAAGAATCGGCGACCCAAGCCGGCAAATCGCGGCCGATTATGTCAGGTTGACTCAGGTCTTTTCCAACTTAATTTCAAATGCACTTCGTCACACACCCAAAGGCGGGACGATTTCGCTTGAGACCGAATCCATTGCTGGCGAGCGAAGACTTACTCGTATCCGGGTCAAAGACACGGGCGAAGGCATACCAGCCGAAGACCTCCCATTCATTTTCGACAGATTTTGGCGTGCTGAAAAATCTCGCACCCGCGATGGTCACGCCAACAGCGGGTTGGGGCTGGCGATCGCCAAGCAACTTATCCACGCGCACGGCGGGACGATCGATGTGGAAAGTGAAGTGAGCAAGGGCACAAGCTTTGTAATTGAGTTGCCAGAATAATACGCTGATCGCTGGCCAAAGAAGAAAACGCTCAGACCGAGGTGGTGTTTAGCGAGGCCAGGCCCTTTCGCACCGCTTCCGTTTCCGATGTCATGAGTTCAACGACGATTCCATCCTGATCTTCAAGGGCAACTCCCCACAATCCGTCACGTTCAATAGTTTTTGTTTCTTTATCCTTCACGCGCTCGAAGACAGAGAGCCAACCAGCTTCGTCGGGAATGAGGAAAGCGTAGGAGTTGAGGCCGGTGAGATCTTTTTCGCGGCGCGGCGCGTTGAGGCTGTGCCAGGTATTGGCGCCCACATGGTGGTGGTAGCCGCCCGCGGCGAAGAAAAGCGCGGTCGGCATCGCCATCATTACGTCCAGACCCAAACGGTGACGATAGAAGGCCTCCGTGGTTGCCAGGTCGGTTACCTGAAGGTGGATGTGGCCGATATCCACGCCGGGATCCACCTTTCCAGCTTGGGCTGCAGCCTGGTCGGCTTCTTCCAGCAGCTTGCGCAAATCCAGCGGCAGGTTGCCGGTTTGAAGGACCTCGTGCAGCTTGGGCCACTCCTCCCGCGGTCGATCGCGGTAGAGCTCGATGCCGTTGCCTTCGGGGTCAGCCAAATAGATGGCTTCGCTGAACTGATGATCCGCGGCGCCTTGTAACGGATAGCGGGCCGCCACGATTCGGAGCAAGGTGCTGGCTAGCAGCACACGCCCAGAGAAGCGAAAGGCGGTGTGATAGAGGCCAGCATGGTGTGAGGTTGAAGGCGCAGGGCGAGCCTCTTTGCTTTCGATTAAGGTCAACAAGGCAGGCGGCTGGCCTGTAGAAGATAACCTGGCGTAGGCAGCAGTCTTTTCGATCACCTGCATGCCCATCAGGTCACCGTAGAATGCCCACCAAGTCCGCCAGATTGAGCACGTTATATTCGACGTGGGCAATGTGGGTGGAGGGATGAATTTGGAAGGAGTTATTTGTCATATTGACACATAGACGATTACCTATTATTATCTATTACATAGATAGCTATCTATGTAAGCCATCCAGCGAAAGGAGCCAACATGTTCGCAAAGGACGAAGAACTGGCCGTCATTGGTGACGGCGGTTGTTGCGGCGGCACCGGCTGCTGCTAACAGTTGACAGTAGACTGTTGACAGTAAACAGCCAATGAATAACAGTTCGCTTCTCACTATTTAACTCGCCCGTTGTTATTTAACTTGGTCCAGGTGGACGAACTGCTCCGCGGCCGCAGATTCCGGCGCGAAGGTGGTAATCAGCTGGCCGCAGCAAAAGGCAACTTTTTCCTGGTTTAGCAAGTAATAGGTATTCTTGCCTTTCTCTTCAGCCTTCACCAGGCCAGCTTCCCGAAGGACGGCCAGATGGTGTGACACCGTGGGCTGGCTGACGTTTACCGCTGCGACGATCTGATTCACGTTGCGCCATTCACAACAGCAGCTTTCCATGATCTGCTGCCGCGTCGGGTCTGCCAAAACCTTGGCAAAAGCAACCGGATCCAGAGAGTTTGCTTTCATTTTCATATTGACAGCTTTCGATATAAGTTTAATGCCGGGGAGGGAGCTTGTCAATGTCTTGAGACATATTTCACCATGTTATATTCCCAACGATGAAACTCCTTTCCCTCAGCGATCAGGTCCTCGAATTCATCTACAGCCCCTCCGTAAAAGAACGGTTCGCCGATATAGATCTGGTGCTGGGCTGCGGGGACCTGCCCTACTACTATCTCGAATATCTGGTGGACCAACTCGGCAAGCCTGTCTACTACGTCCGCGGCAACCACGCTGCAACGGTGGAATACTCTGAAGGCGCCAGCCGCAAGGGACCTTGGGGTGCTGTGGACTTGCACAGGCAAGTAGTGAATTACCAAGGTCTCCTGATGGCGGGGTACGAGGGCAGCGTGCGTTACCGAAAAGGTCCCTTTATGTACACTCAATCGGAAATGTGGAGCATGGTGCTGGGTTTGGCGCCGCGGCTGGTGGCCAACGCGGCGCGCCATGGGCGCGCTTTAGACCTTCTGGCCACTCACGCACCACCCTGGGGCATACAAGACCAGCAAGATCCGGCGCATCAAGGATTCAAGGCCATACGCTGGCTGCTCAGAGTTTTCAAGCCGCGCTATCATTTCCACGGGCATATTCATGTATACAACCATGAGACTCCCGTGCTTACTCGCTTTCACGACACATTGGTAGTCAATACCTATGGTTACCGCGAAACGAATTTGCATCTACACCCGATGCCAAAGCCCGGCCGGGTAACCACCCCGCAGGGTAACCATGGACGATAACGGCACCAGTTTCTCCTCAGCGGTAACGGATTTCAGGCGCGCCAGGCGCCGCGCGGACATGCAAGAGATCTTGGCGCGCCTGGGGGGAGGCAAGCGCAGCCGATTGTTGTCATTCGAAAAGGTGCGACGCTCGATAGCCGAGGAAAGATTGCTGCCGCGGGTGCTGTGCAATATTCCCATGGACGCCATCGTGGGGTCCGTAGGCCGCTACGAAGATTTCAATCGCCAGTTCCTGCCGCGGCAAGAAGCACAGTTGGGGCGCTGGGCGCGGGTACGCACAGCTTTCGAATACTCGGGCTTGCCGCCTATCGAGGTGTACAAAATCGGCGAAGTGTACTTCGTGCTGGACGGCCATCATCGGGTTTCAGTAGCGCGGCAATTGGGCGCCAAGGAAATCGAGGCTTACGTTACGGAGATCCCCAGCAAGGTGCCACTGTCTCCCGAAGATGACGCTGACGATTTAATTATTAAGACCGAACAGGCTCGCTTTTTGGAGGACACACGACTGGCCGAATTACATCCCGAGGTAGACCTTAGCGTCACGACGCCGGGCCGCTATGAGCAGTTGCGCGAACATATCGCCGCGCATCGCTACTTCATGGGCTTAGATCAAAAGCGGGAAGTTGGCTATGAAGAAGCCGTGCAGCATTGGCTGAACGAGGTGTATTTTCCGGCAATCGCCGTTATCCGCAGACTGGATCTGCTGCGCGATTTCCCCAAACGCACCGAGACGGACATTTATTTGTGGCTTATGAAGCATCGCGCTGAACTAACCAAGCAGCTTGGTTGGGACCTGGGCACTGAGGAGGCCGCTGCCCATTTGTGGAATCGCCTGTATACCAAACCGCGCCGGCTCTGGGAGCGCTTTAGGCGTTTTTTGAGTCGAGTGTTTCCAATCAAAGCGCTGCAGATGAGCCCAGTACCTACCGAGTGGCGGCTTAGCCGCGGCATGTTACGCGCGGGAGAGCGTTTGTTCCCGCGCATCCTGGTGCCCATCAGCGGCGAGGATGTGAGCTGGATGGCAGTGGACATGGCCACCCTAGTGGGGCAGCGCGAGCAAAGCGAGTTGCGCGGCGTGCATGTGGTGAACTCGGACGATAAGAAAGACAGCGCCAAGGTAGAAGGCATCCGCGAGGAATTCAAAAAACGGCTGGCGAAGGCCGGCATCCGCGGGCGGTTGGTACTCGAGCAGGGAAACATTTCGCGCCGGGTTGAGGCGCGGTCGCATTGGAGTGATCTTGTTGTGCTGCACCTCAAGCACCCGCCCGGTGACCAACCCATGCAGCGCCTGCTCTCGGGGCTGCGCGCTTTCTTGCAGCGCAGCCCGCGTCCGGCCTTGGTGGTTGGGCAAACCTCGCCAATGAAACATGCCCTGCTGGCCTACGATGGCAGCCACAAGGCTAACGAGGCGTTGTACCTGGCCGCCTACCTTGCCGGTGGTTGGGGAACCCAAATCACAGTTGTAACCTCCGTAGAAAAGAGCCTAAGAGAGGGCTTAAATCTACAAAAGGCAAAGGGTTATCTTGTCTCACAAAAGGTTGAGGCCAACTACATCCAGCGCCGCGGCCCAGCCGGGCCCGCCGTTGTCTCCGAGGCCACCCAGAACGGTTGCGATTTTGTGTTAATAGGCGGCTATGGTCAAGCGCCATTGATTGAGCTTATGCGGGGCAGCACGCTGGATTACGTATTGCGTGAGTTCCGCGGACCGGTTTGGGTATGTAGCTAGCAAGTTAGTCTTTAGTCTGTCCATTTTCCGTTTGGATCACAGATTAAATTTAGATGGGACGGGACTGAACCCATCCTGTGTTTTCGTTCCTGGATTTGATTGACATCGACTCAGTGCTCGTCTAAACTTCAAGTTATGGCTATACGCACTATTTACGGGAGTAGCAATGCCTATTGAACTTGCCACTGCCATCCATGCCCGCTCAACGTTGCCTCCAGCCATTCAGGGCTGGGAAATCTACCTCCAGGATCAGGGAAACTCCATCCATACGGTTAAGGCGTTCACTGCCGACCTGCGCCTGTTGGCCTCCTACCTGCCTGCCGACCAGCTGGTGGGATCGATTACTACCAAGGACCTCGACTCATTCCTGGATTGGATGCAAAACGAACGCGGGGTGCCCTGCAGCCCTAAGACTTTTGCGCGGCGCGTCACTTCCATCAAATCGTTCTTCCGCTGGCTGCAAGCCGCGGGGGCCGTGCTGGCCGATCCTGCGGAGCGCGTGCTGCAAAAGAGCGTGCTCAGCCCTCTGCCCGATATCCTTACGCCCGAAGAAATAGAAAAGGTCTTGAAGGTGGCTGACCGCCAGCGCCGCGGTCGCAAACCGGATGCGCGCACTTACACGCTGGTCTCGCTGCTGCTACACACGGGGGTCAAGAAAGGGGAATGCCTAGCGCTGAAAACTAACCACATCGACCTGGAAGCGCCAGGAGGCCCGCTCCTCTTCGTGCGCTACTCTAGCCCAAAGAACCGGTACAAAGAACGCAAGATCCTATTGCCCGAAGAGTGGGTGGACGCCTACGAAGAATACAGCGAACAATACGACCTCGGCGAGGCGCTGTTCCCGTGGTCACCGCGGCGGCTCGAATATTTGCTTGAAGATTTGGGCAGGGAAGCCGGATTGAAAAAGCAACTCTCGTTCCTGATGTGCCGCTGGTCGTGTGCGCTGCATGACATGCTCAACGGCATGGACGAAAACGCGTTGCGGCAGAAAATGGGTGTTTCGGAAATTCAGTGGCGCGAATTGGGCATGAAATTGCACCAATTGCGGGGCGACGAGCAGTTAGCCCTATTCTAGGTTACAACCATTTCACGACAATATCCCCAATCACGTCAGCGGCCTCGTCGCCTTGGTCGGCCGCGTTGGAAAGATGGCGGTAAATTTCGCGCAGCTTCAGAATTTGCATCATCCCGTCGATATCTTTTGGCGTCTTGAATAAATCCGCCAACGCTTCGCGATAGACATGTTCGACGCGGTTCTCCAGCGCCTTGGCGCGTACGGCGTGGTCGCTGGCCACATTAGGATGATCCTGCAATTGCTGTACGGCTCGATAAATTTCCATGGCGGCGTCAGCCAGCAATGAAACAATTCTTTCGATATACGGGTTTCCCTCGACTTCAAACAACTTGATTTCGTCCATGGTGGTGTCGGCGTAATCGAGGATATCGTCGATATTCAGCGACAGGGCAAAAATGTCTTCGCGGTCGAAAGGGGTAACGAAGGTGTCGTTCAATTCATCCACCAGT
The DNA here is from genome assembly GCA_023485685.1 of Chloroflexota bacterium. Classification (GTDB taxonomy): domain Bacteria; phylum Chloroflexota; class Anaerolineae; order Anaerolineales; family UBA11579; genus JAMCZK01. The sequence goes on from JAMCZK010000049.1 coordinate 15,981, forward strand.
ACCCGGCGAACTTCGTCGCCCTCTTTTTCGGCGCGATTTAGTTCTTCGATCAGTTTCGGGTTGGGTTCGCGCAGGTAGCGGCGCAACGCGTCCAGGCCCTGGACCGTGAGCTCGGCTTGCTTGATCAGCAATTCCAGGAAGCGGTTCTTCTTGCGATTGCGCGCGAACAATTTCATTTCACTCTCCCATTAGACTGCAACAATTTCACCTGCAGAACCCGCCGGCTCTCTTTACGCAAACGATATGCATGCGCCAGCCGATACCCCGGTACCCAAACAATATCTTCGCCCTTGCACAGCAATGGCCAGGTCGCACGCGCACGCTTGGGCAGCTTTTCGTTGATCATGAACTCCGCTAATTTTTGGGAACCACTCTCCATACCCAATGGTTGGAATCGGTCGCCGGGGCGCCGGCGTCGAAGAACCAACTCGCCACCAATGCTGTCCGGGTCCAGCCAAGCTTGGAACGGATCGGAATTGTTGATTGGCCTACGGTCACCCGCTTCGTGAAGTTCAAATCGCCAGCCCCGATTTAGTTCGAGGCTCGCGGGCGCCTCGATGTGAAGTTCGCTGGCAGGCGCCTGTGGCCAGTCGACAGGCAGCTCCGCTTCCCAGTCGGCGATCCAAAGATGGTCGCCTTCAACCAGCAGGCATAGGCCGGCGACCCAATCCCGGGGCGCGGAAGCGGAATTCTGGGCGAGGTCCAAGGCGCGTTGAATAGCCTCGTAATCCAGGTCGCGTAAGCCAGGTCGCAATTCTTGGGCAGCACGACGCAAGAGGAATCGCCGCAGAGCCAGGGGCTCGACCATGAAAGTTGGCCGATTCAACTGAATGTAATCTTTGCTGCGCTGGCCAAGGCAGCGCTTCCACGCTCCTTCAGCCAATTCTTCCAGCACTTCGGTTTCGGCAGTCAACAAGTCGGCGGTTCGGTGCAAGCGTTGCATGATACCAGGGGAAATTTGTTCCAATGTGGGGAGTAACTCATGGCGAAGACGATTACGGAAATAGGTGGTGTCCAGGTTGGACTGGTCCTGGACAGGCTGCAGACCATTTTCCCGGCAGTAATCCAGGATTTCCTGGCGCCAGAAACCTAGCAGCGGGCGCACCAGCGGGATAGTGGCGCTCCAGGGGTTAGGCAGGGAACGCAGGGCCATGCCGTGCAACCCGCGAGGACCGGCACCCCTAAGCAAATGCATCAGCACCGTTTCGACCTGGTCATCGGCATTGTGCGCCACGGTAACCGCCTGAGTGCCCTGGCTGCTCGCCACCCCGAAAAGGTACTCGTAACGCAGCTCACGGGCGGCCTCCTCGATGGACATCGAATGCTGGCGGGCATGGGCGGCAACATCGCCGCGCTCAGTAAAAAAAGGGAGACTGTAGCCCGCTACTATTTCTTCGGCTTGGTGGGCCTCCTCGGCGGATTCGGGGCGCAGTCCGTGGTCGAAGTGCGCGACCAAAACGGGTACTCTTTCGGCGTGTAATGCATGCAGCAAGGCAAGCGAATCGGGACCGCCGGAAAAACCCAGCACCAGCGGCGCGTCAAGCACGAGCGCGCACTCTCCCTGCAGGATTTTTGCCAGACTATCAAACTTCACAAGCGAATTATAGCCCTCGTACCCGCATCATTTTCTCGACCTATTTGTATACTTAATTCCCCTGTAAACTCTTTTGCATCTATGCTAGACTGAATCCCGAAATGCCCGCTCCCCGACAAACCCCGGCACAAAAAATCCTGGTCGTTGACGACGACCTGGACACACTGAAGCTGGTAGGCACGACGCTGGAAAAACAAGGCTACATAATCGTCGCTGCTAAAGACGGGGTGGAAGCATTGGAAAAAGTCGCCGAGCACATGCCCGATCTCATTCTGCTGGATATCATGATGCCCAGGATGGATGGCTACGAGGTCACCCGCCAACTGCGCTCCGACCCATCCACGGCCAGCATTCCTATCGTTTTATTCACCGCCAAAGGCCAGGTTGAAGACAAGGTGGCTGGCCTTGAGGTGGGCGCCGACGAATATCTCACCAAGCCCACCCACCCCGCTGAATTGATCGCTCGGGTGCGCAACCTACTCAAGCGCCCAACTTCCATACAGTCCCAAGTGCCGGAAAGCCGCACGACAACCCTGGGTATGGTTGTGGGCATTATAGCAGGCAAAGGCGGTCAGGGCGTATCTACACTGGCTGTGAATCTAGCTGCCGGCTTCCATCTGCGCTTTGAAGGATCGCAGGTATTGTTGGCAGAACTGCGGCCGGGATACGGGGACATCAGTATCCACTTTGGCTACAAGAATCCCCAGGGACTAAACACCTTATTGAAGAAAAATGCCCAAGAAATCCATCGCGGCGCGGTGGAGAATGCCCTGGTTACCCACAAATCGGGCATCAGGATGCTGCTCAGCTCTCATCAACCAACGGATGTATCCCTGTCTTCGTCTGCCGAACAGATGGTTTCCATCGTACGAGAATTGGCGCGTATCGCCCCATACACGGTACTCGATCTCGGAGTAGGATTGCATGCAAGCACCCAGCGTGCCTTGGAGCAATGCACCAGGCTGCTCCTGGTGGTCGAACCAGATCCCATCACGATGACACATACGAAAAGTTTGCTGGATGATTTGAAAAAAATCGGTTTTTCATCCGAAAATATCGTGGCCGCGATGGTGCATCGAGTGCGAACGGAACAGGCGATGAGCGCAGCAGATATCCAACGCACTCTCGGCTTGGAAATCAGCGCCGTCTTTACTCCGGCGCCAGAACTGGCTCATCAAGCGGCTCAAGCCCACCAATCCATGCTGGCGGTCGATCCGAATAGCTACACGGCTCAGCAAACCCTGAAATTGGTAGACCTGATAACGGAACCGGTCGCCGATTAGCGCGCCCCGCGTCGCCCGAACTGCTTTTCCAACAAATCGATCGATAAGTGAATCATCGTCGGCCGCCCATGAGGACAGGTGCGCGGCGCCGCGCAGGCTTCGAGGTCGCGCAATAAGGCGCGCTGCTCTTCAACGGATAGGAACTGACCAGCTTTGACGGCGACCCGTTTACAGATACGGGCAATCAGCTTTGCCTGGATTTCTTTCTCCAGCGGAGCCTCGTCTTCTTCGAAATCTTCGACGACGGCGCGCAGCGCGTCTTCTGGGTTTATGCCCAGTAGCAACGAGGGGATTGATCGGACTTTGTAAGTTTGCGGACCAAACGATTCAATTTCAAAGCCAAGCGCTTGAAGCACAGGAATTTGGCCTTCAAGTAAATCTGCTTGCGCGGAAGGCAACTCGACCGTAACCGGCTCGAGCAGGATCTGAGAAGCCGGTTTGCTGCGTTGTGACTGGAAGCGCTCAAAGAGCACGCGCTCATGTGCGGCGTGCTGGTCGACCAGGTACAAACCGTCGGGACCTTCGGCGACCAGGTAAGCTGAACCAACTTGGCCCACCAGCCTAAGCAAGGGCACCCCGCTACCGGGCAGGCCAGGTTGAGGCGCGGACATTACCGCTAGTGGTCCTTCGCCTTCGGATTGCTGTTCAATTTGTTCGGTCGGTGGCACCGGCATGGGCCGCCAAGCCAATCCTGGCTGGACAGGTTCAAGTGTCGGTAAAGAGGAATTGGCCAGCAACGCGCGGCGGATGGCACGCTGCACGGCGCTGAACACTTTGTCCCGGTCAGCAAAGCGCACTTCGGCCTTGGCAGGATGCACGTTCACGTCCACCGCGTCCAGCGGCAACTGGATGAACAGGACGACTATAGGGAAGCGACCTACCATCAGCATGCCGTGATATGCCTGCAAGACAGCGGCTGCCAGCGCCGGGTCCTGCACCCAGCGGCCATTCACAAAAAAGGTGAGTTCGGAGCGGTTGGCGCGGGTCAGGTCCATTGGGCTGATAAAACCTGTGACACCGATTTCTTCGTTGGCTGCATCTACTTCGATCATGCGGCGCGCCAACGAGGCATCGTAGAGTGCCGCCAGCACTTCGCGGCGGTCACCGCGGCCGCTGGTGTGCAAGCTTGGCCGGCCTTCGATTTCCAGCGAGAAGCGAACGATTGGATACGCGAGCGCGTAGCGGGCTACCAGTTGACTTACCTGTCGGCGCTCGGTGGCCTCGCTCTTGAGGAATTTGCGGCGCGCGGGAATGTTGTAGAACAAGTCGTCCACGCGCACCGAGGTGCCCGGCGGTGCGCCAAGCTCCTCAACCTTGCCCGGATGCCCCGCATCCGCCTGGACGCGGGCAGCAGCTTTTACCGCGTGCGGGCGCGAAATCAACGTAAGCCGCGCCACAGAGGCCATGGCGGCCAGCGCTTCGCCGCGGAAGCCTAATGTGCGGATGCGCGCCAAATCTTCGGCTGTACTGATCTTGCTGGTAGCGTGGCGCTGAAGGGCTAGCCAGATCTCCTCAGCGGGGATGCCTTGCCCGTCATCGCTCACTTCGATCAGACGCTGGCCTGCGCCTTCCACGCGAATCCGTACCTGCGTGGCACCCGCATCCAGCGCGTTCTCGATGAGTTCCTTCACGACGGAGGCAGGCCGTTCGACCACTTCGCCCGCGGCAATTTGGGAAGCCAAAGCCTCGGGTAACACTTTAATAGGCACAGGGCAAGCGTAAAACGGAAGGAGTGCTGCGTCAAGGATTACTGATCAGCTTATTATTGGATACAATTTAATGATTCTCACGCCATTCAAAGTTGAGGATTATTCCAACCAAATAGGAGAGCAAAAAGATGTTCGTCAAACCAATCTCGTTTTCTCGCAAATGGCTAGTTCCAATACTTTTGGGATCTACCTTGCTGCTGGCAGCTTGCGGCGGCGGATCACCGACGGATGAAACGGGTGAAGAGGCTACCACGGCTCCAGACTCTGGGGGCGCGGATTCAGGGGCTGAGCCAACGGCCGCCGCAAATGAAGGCGCTGTTATCGGTGCCTGCGCCAATCCTTATTTCCCAGTTGTTAACGGTGCAACATGGACTTACTCTGTAACTGGTGGAATTCAGGACTTTAGCTACACTGACACGATCACCAACGTAAGTGCGGAAGGGTTTACCCTGAACAGTTCATTCGATCTTGAAGGTGGACTGCAACGCACCCAAGCTTGGGGCTGCCAGGCAAATGGATTAGTAGCTTTGGAATATAACGGCGGCCCGTCGGCAGCTTTATCAACGGAAGCTTTGAATGCCGAGTTCCATACTACCGGGGTCACCGGTGTCACGATTCCAACTAACTTGTCCGTTGGGTCAAGCTGGACTCAAGCCATGGATATCGAGGGTGACATGACCATCGGTGAGGGCTTGACCGGTGCAGCCACCGGCAATGTTTCCTTTGCAGCCAATGCAGTTGGTACCGAATCTGTTTCCACGGCTGCGGGGACCTTCGATGCCATTAAAGTTGAGATACAACAAGATTTCAGCCTAACGGCCAATATCGGAGGGGTGAGCATGCCTGTTACTTTCACAGGAACGACAACTGCCTGGTACGCGTCCGGGGTGGGAATGGTCAAGTCAGTGGTAACTGAAGACCTGATGGGTAGCACTACAACCATCGAGTTGCAAAGTTACTCAATTCCATAGATTAGCTGACAAATCAAAAGCGCCCGCCAAATGGCGGGCGCTTTTGATTTGCCTCAATTGGTTTTTGGTAGCCGGTCAAACCAGCGCGGGCTGGGGGTTGCCATCCCTTTATTCCATAATTGGTAGGTTAGCTGCATGTGTCCAATGTGGAGTGAATAATGGTAAATGACATGGTGAATTGCCCAACGAACGGCGACGGCATGATCATCTTTCATAAAGCTGTCGTCGAGTTGTTCCGGTTTCAGCGCGCCCAGAACCTCTTGTGTTTCTTCTCCCACTCGGCGCAGGCGGGCCAACGGTTCCTCGGCCGAGGTAGCTATATAGCGGAATTCAGCATCCCGATCACGTGTTTGCGGGTATCGACCGATGCATTCGGCAATCCAGAAATGCTCAGCGCCGGCAACGTGAACAGCCAACACCGCCAGCGAATTCGTGGGGTCAGCGCCAGCCGGAAGGCTGGGGCGCCAATTCAACCCCGTTTGCGGAACATCTTTGATAATGCCAGCCACCTGGGCGCGTAGGTCTTCGAGGGATGCAATGTATTGTTGGATTTCGGCGAGCATTGCATCCATATTGTAGTCGACACTTCAGGCAGGCAATTTTTCTTGACCTAGCATGCTTTCCGTGCTATCATGCTAGCAGTGATCGTTTCCTTCAAAAACGACGGTACGGAAGATATTTACAATGGTCAGAATACAAATTCAGCACGCCGAGTACTCCCCAGAGATTTATGGAGGATTGCCGCAAGAAAACTTGACTTATTGGATGCGGCACACGCCTTGAGCGACTTGCGGATCCCGCCCGCGAACCGGCTTGAAGCTCTAAAAGGTGATCGCCAGGGACAATACAGCATCCGAATCAACCAACAATACCGGGTCAGCTTTGTGTGGACAAATCTGGGGCCTGATCAGGTTGAAATTACGGATTATCACTAGGAGTTGCAAATGACTATTCGGATCCCAACTAACAGATCCCCGACTCATCCAGGCGAAATGCTGCTGGCAGAATTCCTGGAACCCCTGAAGATCAGCCAGCAAACTCTTGCTTCGCGCATCCATGTGCCATATCAGCGCATCAATGAGATTGTGAACGGGCGGCGTGGAGTTTCTCCCAGCACAGCGCTTCGCTTAGCCAAATTCCTCAGAACCACACCCCAGCTTTGGCTCAATCTGCAATTGCGCTGGGACTTATACAAGGCGAATCAATCCGAGGAGAAGGCTCTCAAAGAGATCCGCCCTGTAGGCAAATAAGGCGCGTCAGCCGAAGCCCTCGGAACTGAAAATCGTCTTCCTCACGCTTCCATGGCAGGCTATGAGCTAGCTCAGCAAGCCTCCTGCATGGCGATCAAAAAATAACGCCATTAGGCGCTATTCTTTCACTTCACAATCCCACCTTCAGTGAGTTTGCGTAAATCACCCAGGGCTTTTTTGATCTCGTCGGCGCTAACTTTGCGATCCTGGCTTACATGCTTGAGCTCGCCGGCATCCGCTTTTTCCACGGCAACTTCTCCAACTGTGCGCTCTTCCTTTAGGGCCTGCTTCACCAAGGCCGCGCCTGCCTGGTAACCGATCAGCGGGTTAAGCGCCGTGATGATGATGGCGTTGCGAGCCAGCCAGCCTTCGGCTTTCTCTTTATTAGCAGTCAGCCCAACCACACATTTATCAGTGAAGGCACGCAGCGATCCTATCATTACTTGCATCATCTCAAACAAATTGTGAGCGATGATTGGCATCATCACGTTCAACTCGAGTTGACCTGCCTGGACGGCCAACGCCACCGTGGTGTCGCAGCCGATCACATGGAACATGGCCATATCGGTCATCTCGGCCATTACCGGGTTCACCTTGCCGGGCATGATGCTGGATCCAGGCTGCAGAATTGGCAGCCGCAGCTCATCCAATCCGGTAGACGGCCCTGAAGCCAGCAAGCGGAAGTCATTAGCAATGCGAATCATGGTGAGCGCCAACGTGCGCATGGCAGCCGAAAAGTCGGCGGCATCTGCCAGGGATTGCATGCTCTCAAATAAATTATCGGAGGTGTGCAATTCGAGACCCGTGATCTCCGAGAGTCGCTTGACCATGCGCGCGTGGTATTCAGGGTGCGCGTTGAGACCGGTGCCGGTGGCGGTGCCGCCAATCGGCATACGGCGCAGCATGTCACCGGCCCGCCGAATGCGTTCGCCGTCGCGCGTTACCGCCTTGGCGTAGCCGCCGAATTCCTGTCCCAGGCGCACGGGCACCGCATCTTGCAGATGGGTGCGTCCTGATTTCACAATCGGGTCGAATTCCTTGGCTTTGGTGGCCAACGCGGCCGCCAAACCATCCACGACATCGAGCAATTCATCCAGGCGCCAGAGGCAGCCCAGACGGATGGCCGTCGGTATGGTGTCGTTAGTCGATTGGGCCATGTTCACGTGATCGTTTGGATTCACGAGGCTCTTGCCGACTTCACCGCCAAGCAATTGTGTGGCACGACTGGCGACTACCTCGTTGACGTTCATGTTGTGGCTGGTGCCCGCGCCGGCCTGGAATGGGTCGACCACAAACTGGTCATCCCACTTACCCTCCATAACTTCGGCTGCCGCTTTCGAGATTGCCTCGGCTTTTTCCTTGTCAAGCAAGCCGAGCGCGTGGTTCACGTCGGCAGCCGCGCGCTTGATAGCCGCCATGGACCAGATGAACGCGCGCCAGGGCCTGAGGCCTGAAATGGGGAAATTTTCCACAGCCCGCTGCGTTTGCGCTCCGTAGAGCGCGTTCCGGGGTACGCGGACTTCGCCAAGGGAGTCTTTTTCGATACGAACCAAATCTGCCATTTCTCCTCCTTTAACTGCATTAACCGCGTGGTAGGGGCGGGGTGACCCCGCCCTCACTGATCAGGGCGAGGGAACCTCGCCCCTACCAAAGCACCAAAGTCAATTTGGGGTTCAATTTTATTCTAGCCGATAAACCATGTTCCTTATCGAGCCCGAAGAAAAAGAGGAAGCTTCTGCTTCCTCTTCATTCTTCGGCGAAAGACTATGCAATTTGCCTGCGGCTATTTGGCGTGTTGCTGCCAGCCTTCCCAATACCCGGGCCCGTTCTGGAAGTAATCGTAATTGGGCTGGATATCGGGGCGCAGGTTCACGGTTTCGCCGGCCTGTAACACCTTGGTGCTATCCATCTTCACGGCGTGGCCGTGGTGGTTGCTGCCTTCGTATACCTGGTCGAAGCCAGGGGTGCCTACCGGCTGCGCAATGCGTTCGCCGCCCTTGGCCGCATACGCTTCCGGGACCTCGTCCTCGGTGAAGATGGCCTCGAACGGGCACTCCGGGATGCAAGCGCCGCAGTCGATGCAGGTGGCTGGGTCGATGTAGTACCAGGGATATTTATCCTGGGGCATACCAGGAACGATGCATTCCACCGGGCAAACATCCACGCAGCCGCCGTCTCGCAGGCACAAACTGGTAATGATATGGGTCATACTGGTGGTCCTCCGTTAGACCGAAAATTATCCGCCGGTTTGGTCGTTAGCCGGCGAAGCGTTTACTCACTTCGTCCCAATTTACCACGTTCCACCATGCCGCGATGTAATCCGGGCGGCGGTTCTGGTAATTGAGGTAATAGGCGTGCTCCCAAACATCGATACCCAAAATCGGAGAGAGTCCGTTGGACATGGGATTGTCCTGATTGGGTGTAGCCACTACACTGAGCGCGCCATTCTTATCCTTGACAAGCCAGCCCCATCCGCTGCCGAACTGGCCCACAGCTGCGGCGGCGAGCTTCTCTTTGAATGTCTTGAAATCCCCAAATGCTTTCTTGATTGCATCTGCCAGCGCGCCAGAGGGTTCGCCCCCGCCTTTGGGCGACATGATGACCCAGAACATGCTGTGGTTCCAGTGACCGCCGCCGTTGTTGCGCACTGCAGTGCGGATGTCTTCGGGGACAGCGTTCAAATCTTTGAGCAGATCTTCGACTGATTTGTTGCCGAGTTCAGCATGTTTCTCGATAGCCGCGTTGAGATTGTTGATATAAGCCTGGTGATGCTTGTCGTGATGGATTTCCATCGTGCGCGCATCGATGTGCGGTTCCAAAGCGTTGAATTCATAGGGGAGTTTGGGAAGGGTGAATACCATGGTTGCTCCTTTTGCACAGGTTACTGGAAAAAACGACCAGTAAATTGTTGCGTTACAATTCGTGGCGAACGAATCGATTGTAATTGCGCCCCACCCCTTTGTCAAGAAAATCACAAATTAATCACTTGGACGCGCCCTCAACCCCAAAATTTCCACCGGATTTCATCCGAACATATCTGGTGCTGCTCCTCGGCATCTTTGCCGTCGCTTCAGCTTCATTGCTCATACGATTCGCTCAACGCGAAGTCGCTTCTCTGGTGATTGCCGCTTACCGCATGGGCCTCTCGGGACTAATCCTCATACCATTCACTATTCCCCGCTACAACCCCGAATTGCGTCGGCTTTCCGGGCGCGAGTTGCTGCTTGCCGCGCTCGCCGGATTGCTCCTGGCGCTACATTTCGCCACCTGGATCCTGTCGTTGGAGTACACTTCCGTGGCCAGCTCAGTGGTGCTGGTGACCACGAACCCGTTATGGGTTGCGCTGCTTGCGCCGTTCGTGCTCAAGGAACGACTGTCGCCGCTCATCGTGATTGGTCTGCTGGTGGCTCTGGCCGGCACGGTGGTCATCGGCCTCAGCGATGCCTGCGAGCAAACAGTCGTAGGCCTGGCTTGCCCACCGCTTAGCCAGTTCGTCCAGGGCAAAGCCTTCTGGGGCGATCTGCTGGCACTAGCCGGCGCCTGGACTGGGGCAGGTTACATCCTTATTGGTCGCAGCCTGCGCCCCACGTTGTCCTTGACCCCCTACATCTTCCTGGTTTATGGCATGGCTGGATTGATTTTGATCGGTATGGTAGCCGTTTCCGGGCAACCTGCCTTCGGCTTCTCTCCCATCATTTACATTTATCTGTTGCTTCTAGCCCTGCTGCCCCAATTGCTAGGCCACTCCAGCTTCAACTGGGCCTTGGCACACCTGCCCGCTTCCTACGTATCCATTGCTTTGCTTGGCGAGCCAGTAGGTGCCAGCATATTGGCAGCCGTGCTCCTCGGGGAGATGCCAGGCGGACTGAAACTGGTGGGCATAGCTTTGATCCTGGCCGGGATCGTAATTGCCACACTTAGAGCCAACAGCCAGCCTGCCACTGTGTATAATAAAAATCTCAACGCATAAGGAAGGAGACGACCAATGCTCATCCGTTGCATCCATTGTTTCACTCCCTTCACGATGACTGAGGAGGCCATGTATGCCGCCCTCGACGAGGTGGAGGCCAAGGGTTACAAGCACTACAACGCTTATTGCCCGCGCTGCGGCCGCCCCAACATGGTGGCCCGCGCCCAGCTGGAGCGCGAAGCCCCCGGCTGGGCACCAAGGCATCCAGCTGGCGCCACGACCCCTGCACCCGGCGCTATGCCTCCCATGCGCCCGGCGCCGGTGACCACACCTCCAGCCCCCCATCCGGCTAGTTCACCCACAACCGCCGCAAAGGTAGGCACCGCCGGCGCAGCCAAACCCAAGCCTGCCACTAAGCAAAAGGCTGCGCCCAGGAAAGCGGCTGCCAAGAAACCAGCAACAAAGAAGGCGGCCAAAGCAAAGGCAACCAAGGCCAAGAGCATCGCCAAGAAAAAGAAGACTGGCGGGAAGAAAAAGAAGTGATAAACGAAAACGACCCCGCAAGGGGTCGTTTGGGACTCATGAGTTCATGTAGAAGACCGCGTGCATGTAGGTATTGGTAACAAAGGAGGGCCATGATGTCCACGCAATCCCTAAAATCTAGCGCTTGGCTGGACATAGTCCTTTGATGCGTCGGGTTGCTGCTGGCCGCAGCGTTTCAGATTTGGTCGCGCCATTGGCATTTACTATTCACCCAACAGTTGAATATCACTGCGGGGCAGTTTGACGCGGCTGCTCTCTGGTTTTCCACGTTTGATATCGTGTTAGGCATCGTGAGTGGCGCTCTTTTGGCAGCGGCCATCATTCCAAAAGCGACAGGGCCGAGGATTCCGCGGGCCGTAATCGCTTTGGGCGTCTTGCTGCCGGCCATCGGCTTGGCCATCAAATTGGGTACAGCAACCGGTATTTATTACCCACCTTTAACATATTTGATGGTATGTGAATGGGCAGTAAATTCCGGGTTGCCGCCTTTTTGGCTGGGTTTTACTCTCGGGGTGCTTGTCAAGCAACTTCGGACGCGAGGGGAGGCGGTGGAACCCGTTTTCAAGGCTAAGAGTATCGCAAAGAAGAAGGCTAGCGCCAAAAAGAAGAAGTAAAAGCTAAAACGACCCCTAAATCAAGACGGCCTTTCGGCCGTCTTGATTTTTAAGGGGTCGTTCTTTACAGTTGGGACGCTCTACCTATTTGTTTCTCAACAAACCGAATGAACTCCAATACTCCCTCTTGATACGAGAATTCATTCCCGTATTTCCAGTTGTCAGCAGCCTGTATCAGTTCAGCCCAATCAGGGAATTTCGAGATCACCCATGATGTTGCTACTTTCTTCGATCTTACGTCCGAATTAGCAACGGTATATAAAATTCGACAAAGATTTAGGACAACGTAAGATTGATAATGGCTATCGTCAAGCCAATCCTTGTTACGCAATATCGGTTCCCATTCTTCGTGGAAATCTTTGATGCAAGCCGTTTTGACTTGATCAATGCTCGGTGCGGTTAAAAGAGACTTAACATCGGGTCCGAATAAAACCAAGCCGTGTTTATACAATAGATAATTATTGATTATCCATTCATTGCCATACTGAGCATCAGGCCAAAACCTGCCATCCCCAAAATAAGGACGCTTTCCAGGAGGTTCAGTTTTCTCAAACATTTCTTTTGGTGTGTAAGATACTTCAACTCGATTAGCCCACTTTGGATGTTTTTCTTTCAGTTGAGAAAGAATTTCTTGGAGATCGTCTATTTCACTGGAGGTTGCGGGCTTTTCCAAAACCGCTACCAGATCTATGTCGCTGCGTTTAGGGTCGAAGTCGTCATAGGTGAGGGAACCGAAAAGATACAAACCAACTAAAGAACTTCCTAGAGAAGCGGAAATCTGATCGGTTACGAACGCCAAGACCTCATTTACATCGCTATAAGGGGTTATTTGTTCTACAACGGGTTTCATCCCTGATTAGTTTTTCCAAACCACAGCCTGGCAACAGCAACCCACATCATTACCAAAAATGAAATTCCAGAATAGGTTTCTGGAACGGGCGTGAGGGCTTTGCGAATGATGTAGGGGATGAAAAAGATAAAGTCTGCGCGAGCGATCCATTGAAGTGTGAAGAGAATTATGTAAATGAGAGAAATGACAAGAAGGACGAAGTAAACCCACCGATCTGGCTTGAGATGGACAAGCGCGAGGAACACAAATGCAACGATCAACAGGGCAAAGACCATTGCCATTCCTAGATGGCCAACAATGGGGAGTTCAAAGTCAAAAGTGCTGCCAGCATATTTTCTGAGCAATTCGGCCCAATAGTCGAATAGGTTTGAGATGAACACCAATGCAAAAGCGGCGATCAGAATAATTATGTTGGGGTTGGCTTTCGTAGCTCCTCCTCTTTTAGCCGTTACACCTACATATTACACCCGCCCAGCCTCACGATTCAATTTCACAATCTTTTCGGCCAGCTCATCCGTCAATGCGCTGGCCCCCACGCGCCAGCCCCAGTTGCCCAGCGGACGGCCGGGGTAGTTCATGCGCGCTTCGGCACCCACCTCCAGGAAATCCTGGAGCGGCGCCACCACTAAGCTGGCACGCGAATCCCAGAGCACGCGGATCATGTCCCAGGCGATGTGCTTGCCATCACTGCCGAGATATTCCATGGCGAACTTGCGCTCGGCTTCGGGCGCCTTGGCAAACCAGCCCACCGCCGTGTCGTTGTCGTGGGTCCCCGTGTAGGCCACGCAATTCTCCGGATAATTGTGGGGCAGGAACTTGTGATCAAGCCCGGCGTCGAAGCCAAATTGAAAAACCTTCATTCCGGGCAGCCCAAAATCATCGCGCAGCTTGATCACCAGCGGTGAGCTTTCGCCGCCCAGGTCTTCGGCGATCACGGGCAAGCTGCCCAGTTTGTCGCGCACCGTCTGCAGGAAATCGGCGCCAGGCCCCGGTTCCCACTTTCCGTTCTCGGCCGTAGGCTCATCAGCGGGTATCGCATAGTAATCCGCGAAGCCGCGAAAATGATCCAGGCGCAGCACATCCACCAGGTCCAGGTTGGCATGCAGGCGCTCAAGCCACCACGCGTAGCCATGCTTCTTCATCACGTCCCAGCGATACAGCGGGTTGCCCCAGAGTTGGCCGGTGGCCGAGAACATGTCGGGCGGCACGCCGGCCACGCGATAGGGCTTGCCATGTACATCCATCTCGAAGAGATGGCGATGCACCCAGACGTCAGCGCTGTCGCGCGCCGCATAGATAGGGAGATCGCCGATCAAACGGATATTCAACTCAGCCATGCGGCGGCGAAGCCGCGCCCATTGACGGAAGAAGAGAAATTGCTGAAACGCGTAATACGATTGCGTGGAAGCGAATTGCTGGCGGGCTTTCTTCATCGCCTCGGGACCCCGGTCGCGCAAATCTCCCGGCCAGGCCGTCCAGGCGCGCAATTCCTGCTGAGCCTTGATAGTCATGTAGAGACTGTAATCTTCAAGCCACCCATTCGCTCCGCTCAGGGCATGCTTTTCATTCTTCTCACGGAACTCTTCAAATTCGGCGCGCAGTTTTGGCAGTTCGCCGAGGCGCATGAAAGCGACCTGAAACAGGCCGCGCTTCCATTCAATCATTGTGGAGAAATCCACGCGCTGGGTCGGGAACTCGGGACGATTCTGCAGATGTTCTTCGTCAATCAATCCGTCTTCGAGCATCAGGGCAGGACTGATCATGACCGGATTGCCGGCGAAGGACGAGAATGATTGATAGGGAGAATCGCCGTAGCCGGTGGGGCCAAGCGGCAATACCTGCCACCAGCGGCAGCCGGCCGCGGCCAGGAAATCGAGCCAATCGTAAGCTCCCTGCCCCAGATCTCCGATTCCGTAGGGGCCGGGGAGACTGGTGACGTGCAGCAAGATTCCGGATTTGTGTCGGAAGTCCATCAAGCGGGCATTCTACCTTGATTAAACCGAAGGGTCAGAATTAATAGGCGCGATTAACTGATTAACGGATTAATCGATTAATCTGTTAATCGGTTAATCAAAAAGGAGTTATTCGTCGACCCGTTTATCCGGCACGATGTATATCAGCGGCAAACTGACCAGGGTCACCGCATACTTGACCAGCAGATTCACGATAAAGATTCCCCACACCGATTCCCAGGGCAGGACGCCAGCGAACGCACCAATAGAAAAAATGAGATTGTCCACCGGTACGCTGAAGCTGTTGCTGATCAAGACCCGCAGCCACTGGTAACGGTGAGTGATGCGTGTGACGACCAGGTGATAGATTTCAGTATCCATCAGTTCGCTGGCGACCTCGGCGACGATGGAGGCTAATACGATGCGCCAAACTGGGGCCAGCACGGCGCTGAATTCAGCCCCCAGCCCCCAACCCGGGTCGCTGGGAAAGGCCGCCGCCCACATCAGGTAGGCGGCCATAAAAAGATTGATGACCCCCGCGCTGATAATGAGCACGCGGGCGTTGTGGCGACCCAGGACTTTGTGCACCACGTCGCGTAAGGTGAATGTGATCGGATAGATAAAGGTACCCATGTCTACGGCTAAACCAGCAATCAGGCCGATCTTGATACTGGCGACGTCCGCCAGCATTTGAGCGGCGATATAGGCGGCCACCACGATCACGGCGATGGCTGGGATAAGTTGGCGGACCTGTTTTGCGCTCATTTAATGCCTTCCTTTTAGCAATGAAAAAAGAACGGCCAGCGTTCTCACCACAGTTTTGATAAGCCGGGTGGGCTGTAACCGGCAAACGCCATAAAGTGGCGATTGAAAATCGTCACTTGATGAAAGTACATCACATTATAATCACTGTGTTCGTTCGTCATATTAGCTATGAGCGCGATGGAACAACTTACCGAGAAGCCCTGTGTCCCTTGCAGGGGAGACGAACCTGCCTTCACGCCCGCTCAAATTAAGGAATACAAGCCACAGGTGCCCGACTGGGAATTGGTGGAGGAAAATGACGTCCCGCGCCTGCGGCGCGCCTTCAAGTTCAAGAATTTTTCCGAAGCGCTAACCTTCACCCAAAAAGTGGGGGAACTAGCCGAAGAGCAAGGTCATCATCCGGCCATCATCACCGAATGGGGCAAAGTGACGGTGACTTGGTGGACGCACAAGATCAAAGGCTTGCACCAAAACGACTTCATCATGGCCGCCAAGACCGATAAGCTCTACGCCAACTTGGGCTAGTTGCAGCCTTGCAAAGAGCCTGCCCTGAGCGAATGGGTAGGACTAAGATCATCTTGATTTCGACATCAACCGTCGCGAGATCCCTGGTCAGTTCATTCATTGCCTTGCAGTTGTTGGCGTGCAGTGTTCCGCCTGACGCGACGAATCAGCCTGGGGCAGGAAGCCAGGTGCCAGGACAAACACAGGCGTCCGCTTCCGAAACGGCAGCAGTGGTTCCCACCGCGACCGCATCCTCGACCCCGGAAAATATTCCCGACCTATCGCGGGAGACCATCATCCTCGCCGCATTCTGCGACCAGTCCAGTCTGCTGGCGAGTGACAACTCGGGCCGCATCCGAGCCTTACAGGACGCGGTGGCCGCCATCAATGAAAGTGGCGGTATCTTCGGGGCAGAGCTGGATTTACGCTTAATAGACACTCAAGGGAATTCAGATGAATCCCAACGGGCATTGGCGCGAACAGTGCGCCAAATCGGTGAGGGTTCATTAGTGTTGATTTGCGACCCGCAGACCGAAGCCGCCTTGCGCGCGATGCTGAACGAAGACGAAATTCCGGCGCTTGGCCCCGGCGATTTTGCTATTCGCGGCGAATTTATCTTCGGCGTGGACGCCGATCCTAAGGAGCATCTCGGCTTCTTCCTCGATGATTTGGCTTCCCATTGGGCCAAACGCAAACCCGAAGGGGCGGGCGATGAGATCCGGCTGGCGTTGATAGCGTGGCCTGCAGAGGTCAGCGGTCCATTGACCAACGAGGAATTCCTATCGGACCTCGAAGACCTAAGTATACAGATTGTCTATCAGGTCGAGTTACCTGCAGAGTTGAATGCGAATATCTTCGACCTCATCTACCAACTCCGCGACGCGAATGCCAACGTTATTTACACCAACGCGCGCGGTTTTGGGCTGGCAGCCTTGCTGAATGCGCTGGACGCGTTGGGGTTGCGCGACCGTTTCATCGTGGGTACTCCGGCCTCAGGATACAACAGCCAACTCTTCGAGTACCTGGCCAATCCCACAAACTCACAGGGCTTGTACCTCTCCTCAGCCTGGGCTTGGTGGAGCGAAGAGGAACATCCAGGAATTCAGCTGGCAAAGGTAATAGGCGCCGGCGAAGAGATGAGCGACTGGGGCTACATCCAGATGGCGGGCGCAGTTGCGCTGGCGCAGCGCGTGCTGGAGAATGCGATCCTCGATGTCGGATTCGAAGCGCTGAGCCCTGAAGCAGTCGCCCGTGCACTGAACGCTCTGGTGGATTATCCTGTGATGTCGGGTTTGTTCACGGTGGATTATTCGGGTGGATCGCGATCGCTGGATCAGTTGCACATCTGGGCGGCGGGAGTTACGCCCGGTGAATTGGAACTTGTAGAATGACAATTCACACTAGATGCACAACGGGACGTCCTGATCAGATGCCCGGCAGTCGCACTGATGGGCGGGGCGTAGTGCAACTGCGTCCCATCTTTAAGTTTTCGGAGTCAAGGCTTCAGCCGGTTCTCAGGTAATCCGGCTAAAGCCTCGACTCCTGACTACTTAACCGAGTCCCATCGGATAACTTAGTAGGTTGTCTCTGCCACTTTTTTCAGCAAACGATCGCGTTTGATCGCGTCGCCCAGTTTCACTTCACGCGCCCCCAAGTATTTACAAAACGCCTTCACGCAATCCTGCAGCGCAGAGAGCATGGCCTCATCCTTTTTATCCACTCCAGATTGCCACCACCAATTCTGGATCGTGAATGTCCCGCTGGCGCGGTCGAAAGCCGGATCCAGGCGGGCGACGAGGCGGTCGCCATAGAGAACGGGCAACACGTAGTAGCCATATTGGCGCTTGGAGGCAGGCACATACACCTCCCAGCGGTAAAAGAAATCAAAGAGCTGCTCCAATAGGTCGCGATCCCACATCAAGTTGTCCAATGGCGCCAGGAAAGCTGCACTCAGTTTGCTGCTGCCGCGTTTTGCTGCTTTTTCCAATTCCGGAAGGTCCGCTCGTCGAATAAAAAAATCTTGTCCTGAGACTCCCTCTACATCCACGCGGGCCACTTCACCGCGCCCTTGAAGGCGGGCAAGCGAAACAGGAAAGCTGCCTCCTTTGGAACGCAGGATGCCTACCCACTGGTTGCTGCTGCCTCCCGGGCGGATCATTCCCATCGCGGCGATGCGCCGCATTACATGCCAGTCCTTATAGCTTTCAGGCGAGGAATGAGGATGGGTTTCTTCTTTTGGGCGCCCATTCAGCCAACGTTTGGACAAATCGAAATATCTGCGTGTTCCCACCCGGTGATGGACAACGACCTCGCCCGAAATGAACATAATATCCAGCGCAATGCGGGCGGCGCGGGCATTGTTTCCCCACCACCATTGCATGCGCGTATCCTCTTCGAGCTCCAGGGATGAAAGGGGGCCGCGCTCTTCCAATTCCTTACGCACCCATTCGAGAAGTTTTGTGGCCTTGGCTGTGCTTGTGTGCCCCATGTATTCCTTGCCCATGACTTCACGATAGCCGGCAAAATAAGGCCAGTCCTCCACAGGGTAGATCGACATCACTTTGTCGAAACCATCCACGAGTTTGCGGTCGCTATAGAGAGCCTCGTCGAGCATCGCGGGCCGATAGCCCTTCACGCGGGATTGCAGCACCAGGTGTGGGTTTTGGCCGACGACATTAATTGGATCGTACTGGATGCAATTCACGTGTCGGACATAATCCAGCACGCCCTGCTTGCCGACCAGCCTGCGCGGGGGCAGCAAACAATGATGGGACAGCAGAAATCGACGCGCCTGATCTTTGCTGATAGTGATTTCGGCCGGAGGTACTTTAGGCGGCATAACGGACAGCATTATCAGGCAAGCTGCCGCCCGCGGCAAGAGGCACTCTTCAGCCTTGAGCGGAGGGCTATAATCGCCGAGTGATCGAAGCAATTGTTTTAGCTTTGATATCCGACTTGTACTTCGTGTCCAGAGTAAGGAACGCAGCCAAGCATGCCGGGCTTGCACTTGAAACATTGGATGCTTATAAAACAGTTCTCGAATTCCTCGAACTCCTGCATCGCCACCCACCTAAGCTCATCGTACTCGACCTCAACTCGGCGTTGCCGTGGCCCGAATGGTTGCCGGCTGCCAAGGCCGACCCGCGGCTAGCATCCATTCCCTGGTTAGCTTTTGGCTCGCATATGAATCCGCGGCGGCTTGCCGCCGCGCGGCATGCGGCCGCCGACAAGGTGGTGCCGAAATCACAGTTCATCGCAGAACTGAATGAATCTTTACGTTCATTAAATAAAAGTGGATAAGTTTTAAACAAAAAGGAGACGCGCTTTGCGCGTCTCCTTTTCTTTTGATACAAAATTAGCCCGTTTTACAGCGCACCCATAAAGGCGAAACCAGCCACCACGGAGCCGAGAATAGCTGTGACGATGAAGATCGCGATCCAGGCGATAACAATCGTGACGATTGTCTGCGTCCAATCCAGGCCGATAGCTTCCTTGATCGCGATGGCTGAAGCGACCGCGCTCAGCACGGCAGCCGCCAGACCCAGGATGCCAGTCAGGCAAAGGAAGGCGGGACTGATAATAGCCAGCACAACCAGAACGCCGACGATCTGCCACACGTAAGCCAACCCGACGGTGCGGACAACTTCGTCAAATTTCACGGTTGCCTTGAACACAGAATTGGCCACAAACATGATCGCATAGGCGCCAACCGCAAAGGCGACGACGCCGATTACCATGCTAACAATGGAGCCCACCAGTGATGCGCTGGTAGCGGCTCCCACAGCACCCAGGTCGCCAAACTCGCCAAGCGCACCCAAAGTTGCGACGGCAATGGCCCCAGCAGCCAGATACCCGGCCAACTGGTTGATCACGTTCACTACGACCACAATGCCCCAAGCGGTGGGCGTGAAGGAGGTATCCTTCTTCACGTCGGCATACACTTCACGTTTGAACGTGAAGGCCCCGATAATGCGATCCAATAACATAGCTATCTCCTTTGATAGGACGGATAAGAACTTCTACCTTACATTAACCCCAAATTAGCATAAAGTTTCTTGGGCTACAAGTCCTGAATTCCAGGAATTCCCCCGGCGCCTTTGGCGGCGCGTACCGCACGCACTACGGCCTCGGCGACCACCTCAGCGGCGAAGGCGCCCACGATGTTGATGTCGGCTTTGCGCTTGCCGGTGGCCAGCGTAAAGAGCGTATCCCCGTCCAGCATGGTGTTGGCGGGACGAATGCTGCGGGCGATACCGTTGGTGGCCATGCGCGCCACCTTGGTGGCGCCTTGCTTGTCAAGCTTCGCATTGGTAGCCACCACGCCGATGACGGTGTTGCCGCGCTGGGCGAAGCCCAGAATGCTACGCCCCACCAGACTTTTCATCACCCGCAATGTATCGGCAAAAGAGTCTTTGCCAATCTTGATAGGCCCTTTCTTCAAGCTACGCGCCCCGGCAATGATCTTTCCCGTTTCGGGATCAATTATGTCGCCAAAAGCGTTGACAGCCACGAGGGCACCCACCTGCACTCCGGCGCCGATCTCCATGGCAGCCGTACCGATACCGCCCTTCATGGCTTGGCCCATACCTAGGATTTTTCCCACAGTAGCCCCAGCGCCAGCGCCAACAGACCCTTCAGCAGGAGCGGAACTGCTGGCATTCAGGCAAGCCTGGTAACCCATCTCTGCATCCGGCCGACGTTTGCTGGAACCAATGCCGAGATCAAACAGGATCGCGGCGGGCACAATGGGCACGCGAGCCACACCGACGTTGAAACCAACTTTCTTTTCTTCCAGATAACGGACGGCACCGCTGGCGGCGTCCAAGCCAAAGGCCGAGCCGCCTGCCAGCATGACGGCGTGCACTTTGTCCACCAGGTGTACGGGCTGCAAGGCATCTGTCTCGCGCGTACCAGGTGCTCCGCCTCGCTGGTCCACGCCGCCGACGGCGCCTTTTCCGCAAAGGATGACGGTGCAACCAGTGATGGACTCTTTATCTTGGGCGTGGCCGACGCGGATGCCATCGATGAGAGTTATCGAAGCATTCGATTTACCACTTTTCGCTGACTTAACGTTAGTCATCAGGGCACCTCTTCAAGTCATAAACGAATGACCACAAAGTCACAAAGGACACGAAGATACTTAATATAATTAATTCTTTGTGCTCCCATTCGCTTCGCTCAGGACATGCTTTGTGTCTTTGTGGTTAACCTTTACGAATCTTGGGCCCGCGTTTCGAGCAAGCGGCGACCGAAATCTTTAGACGCCCAGCAGTTGCACTGCTGGGCAGGGCGGGTCCTAGACCCGCCCCTACGGTTTTTCAAATATTGCTCACTCTAATCTTCTTCATCTTCGCGCTTCTCCCGCAAGCGACGTGTGAAATCCGGCATGCGGCGGCGGTATTCCACGTCCATCAGCGGCGAGGTGATCAGGAAATCCGCCGTGGCGCGATTGGAAGCCGTGGGGATGTTGTGCAGCACGGCCAGACGCAGCAGCGCCTTCACATCGGGATCATGCGGTTGCGGCTCCAGCGGATCCCAGAAGAAGACCAACATGTCGATCTCGCGGGTGGCGATAGCCGCGCCGATCTGCTGGTCGCCGCCCAGCGGACCGCTCATAAAGCGGTTGAAGGGCAAACCAGTTTCGGCAGCAATCAACGCGCCCGTGCCGCCAGTACCATATAAATCATGCTTCGCAAGCTCATCACGATTATGTTTGACCCACTCGACCAAGTCGCCTTTGCGACCGTCGTGGGCCACGAGGGCGATGCGTTTTTTTGCCGGTAGTTTTTCAGTGTTGGGCATGGAGCATCCTTTCCACACGATAACTATAAGCGAAAATCGAATAGAATGACCAGCCCCACCGCTTATAATCGCCCGCATGACCAACAAAGAACTGGCCGATACCTTCGCCTTAGTCGCCGATCTGTTGGAAATCAAGGGGGAGATCATCTACAAGACCCTGGCTTACCGCAAAGCGGCCGAGAGTCTCACCAGCCTGGGACGTGACGTGAAAGACATCTGGAAAGAGGGCGGACAAAAAGCCCTGCTGGATATCCCCGGTGTAGGGAAAGCCATCGCCGAAAAAATCGAAGAATTGCTGAAAACAGGCAAGCTCGAATATCTGGAGAAAGTCAAAAAGGAAGTACCTCCCGAGTTGGCGACCCTGCTGCAAATCCCGGACCTTGGCCCTAAGAAAGTCGGGATGTTCTACAAGAAACTGGGCATCCTGACCATTGACCAATTAAAAGAAGCGGCCCAGCAGCAGAAATTGCGCGAGTTGCCGGGCATGGGCGAGAAATCTGAGGCGAAAATATTGGCGGGCATCGAGTCGCTGGGTCGCCGCAGCGGGCGCTTGCTGCTTGGCCATTTGCTGCCGTTTGCCCAGGAATTGCTGGCCAGCGTGCGCATAATGCCAGGGGTAAAAGCCGCCGAGTTGGCTGGCAGCCTGCGGCGCATGTGCCACACCGTGGGTGACATCGCTTATTGGTGGCTGCCAGAAAACCGGAAGATGTCATTGCTGGTTTCACGGCTGCCCCCAACGTGGCACGCGTCACGAGCCAAGGCCCAGTGAAAGCTGGAGTGGAATACCACAATGGCATGCGCGCTCAAATCTGGGTACATCAGCCGAAGCGGTTCGGCACCGCGTTGCAATACGCCACCGGCTCCAAAAACCACAACGTGCGCCTGCGCGAAATGGCGCTCGATAAAGGTCTCTCGCTTTCCGACCAGGCATTCCTGCGCGAAGACCAGACCGAGATCCTCTGCTCCACCGAGGAGGAGGTCTATCAGCAATTGGACCTGCCCTGGATTCCCCCGGAGTTGCGCGAAGACCGCGGTGAGATCCAGGCGGCCCTCAAAGGGGAGCTGCCTAAGCTCATCGAAGTAAAAAATATCCGCGCCGAGCTACATTGCCACACCAGCTGGAGTGATGGGCAATCTAGTATCCGAGAGGTGGCCGAAGGCGCCAGGAAGCGCGGCTACAAAACCCTAGCCGTCACAGACCACTCGCCCAGCATCGGGTTGGTCAATGGTCTTTCCATCGAACGGCTGCAGGCGCAGCGCAAAGAAATCGAAAAATTACGCAAGAAGATGGGTGATACCTTGCTCATCCTCCACGGGGTTGAAGTGGAAATCAAAGCCGATGGCAGCTTGGATTATCCGGACGATATCCTCGAATGGCTCGACATCGTCATTGCCTCCTTGCACGTCAGCATCCGGCAACCCCGTTCCCAGGTGACCGAGCGCCTTTTGGCCGCCATGCGCAATCCCCACGTGGATATCATCGGGCATCCCAGCAACCGCATGCTGCCCGATCGTGAAGGGGCCGACCTCGATTGGGATGCCGTACTTAAGGTGGCCGCCGAGACGGGCACCGCCCTGGAGATCAACGCCAACCCGCGGCGCCTGGATCTCGATGACGCCCAAGCCCGCCGGGCCATCGAGATGGGCGTCCGGCTGGCGATCAATACCGACGCACATCACCCTGATCATATGGATTTCCTGCCCTTCGGCGTGGCTACCGCCCGTCGCGGCTGGGTCACCGCCGCGGACGTCATCAACGCCTGGACGCCGAAGCAGATCAAGGAGTGGCTCAAAAACTAAAAGTGCAAGGAAATAAAGAAGGGGGAAATGGCGTATTTTGCAAACCAGGGGTCAAATGCCACTACTTATTTGGGGCAAGGACTCCTTCCTTTCCTGACCACGCTTTTCTAAAATAAAGCATTAGCTTAAGTAAGCCAGGCTCTGTCACCAGTTTCAAAAGGAGAGATGAAATGAAGAGATTAGTCTTGTTCAGCAGCATCCTGTTAATTCTGCTGACGGCCTGCCAGGCGGCGCCCACCTCTACGCCAACGCCTGCGCCTCCCACAGACACGCCGATCCCTCCCACTGCCACGCCGCTACCTTTTGGCATCATCGGATCCGTGCAATACACTGGGAACTCGCAGGGTGGCCTCTTTGTGCAGGTCATGGATCAGCCTCCAGCCGAAGGTGAAAACCCAAATCCTGCCCAGGTCAGTGTGTTCGATACCACCTCGGGGGAATTCATGTGGGAACTGCCCCCCGGCACCTACTACATTGTCGCCTTCCTGACCATTGATCGCGAACCACAAGGTCCTCCGCTGCCCAATGAACCCGTGGTCTCGTGCGATCCCATTCAACTTGGCGCTGATCAGACCTTGACTGTACAGATTGACCTAAATGACTCGGACATGGGCGGTCAGACCAAATCGTGTGTAGTTCCCTAGGGAGCAAAGAAGAGAGCCCGGTGGCTCTCTTTTTTTTATTGAAGAGAATTGGGGAGTGACTTATTTCTGGACGACCCTTGTGGTCTGAAAATACCGAGTATTTGCATTTTAGCCTAATTTGAGCCGTCGCAATAATGAGGATCTTTTTTGCAACACTTCTGGCTGCAAAAGTTCTATATATCACAAATACGTATCCTAAATATTTACAGCAACGCGCTTCTTTTGCATGGTTACCTATTCGCATCGAACTAAACACTTACACTTGAAACGATATAAATACACCGGGAGCCCGCTTTTTTGCTCAAACATTTGCCCCCCCCTTTTTTAGGGCATTTGCCCCTATCTTGTAACTAGTATCCTAGTATTAATATAAATAGCCTAATAAGGAGGTACTAATGAAGGTTTACATGGACCGCACAAACTGCACTTGCTGGCAAGCAGCCTGTGAAAGTTCATTCGGCTGGCGTCTTATGCACTTACTTAAGGGCGAAGTATTGCCCGGGGGTTGCATGTATGCATTCGAAGAGGACGGCAAAAGGCCTATCACCTTTTTTATCCATGACCACGACGGCGACAAGGTTTTGTCGGTCAACGATCAAAACTGGCCAGATGCGTACGACTCCTGGCTGTATCTGTGGCAAAGACAGAAAGAAACGATTTAGTCGAATCTAATTTACTTTGACCAACGACGCATGGTATCCATATCTTGGGGATGAAGGCCCTCCATGCGCCCGTCGATTATCCAATAATAAGACTGCTAATTCAGTATTTACCGTTAGGGCTTTGTTCAATTAGAAAGGTACCATGCAAGTCATTTTGGATCGCTGCTTATGTAACCGCCGGGATTTTTCTTGCGAAACCTGTTTTGCTAGCCACCTGGTGCAAAACGATTTCTCACAAGCTGCCTGCTGGCTGAGCACCGCCGATACGCAACGCCCGGAATTTTTATTCAAGATATATGACCGCGACCAGAGCATTAAGACCCTGGTTGTGAAACAAGAAAATTTGCTCCCTGCACTGGTATCGTGGATTAATTTGTGGGAACAGCAGGCTGGGCCTGTCATCTGAATACTGCACATGCATTTCAATGGCAAGAGAATTGATGATTGACCGGGCTATTTATTTGGTAGATGACGAAAAAAAGAGTTATCGATACCTACGCAGAAATCCGGGTTGGGAAAAGCTAGACCCCGGCCAGAACGAAACTAATAAGAAGCACATAGACGGATACACACGAACTTTCAAAGATGGCTGAACGAAAACATTTCACTTCAAGGACTCGCGATGAATAACGTCGACCGCCTCATCGTCACGGTTGAGCGGTTTTGCGCATTCATTACCGGTCTTCCCGACGCGGCTCTAGAAGAAGAGGATTGGGGACCCAGGGAAGTGCTGGCTCACCTTGTGTTCCATCATGAACTTTACGTTACTTTAGTTGAAGCAAAAATATCGGGCAAACAAGTCGGACTGTATCGAGGACGCTTCAGTGATATGAACGCTCTCGCTGTCTCGGCAAACAGAGGAGTTCTTCCAGACCAACTAGTGGAGAGATTTATTAAAGCCAATCAACGTTTAGTAGTACTCTACAAGGAACACGACCCAAGGAAAATCTGCTTCCAAATCAAAGCGGATTCTAAGCCGCGTTCGCTGGCAGCCCTAATTCCGGAAGTTGAAGCTCATATTCGCAATCATTTCGAAAAGTTGCGGAAAGAATACCGTGTCGATGTCCCCAACAAAACCAAACGTCGAGAAAAGGTGACCTGATATGCCCGCCAAAGGTTGGATCGAAGTCAACGAACTGCACTGCAAAGGCTGCGAACTCTGCGTGCAGGCTTGTCCCCAGGAAGTGATGAGCTTGGATAAAACCCGGCTGACTCCCAAGGGTTACCACCCCGTCCAATTGCACGCCGAAGGTTGCACAGGCTGCGCCATCTGCGCGGTGGTGTGCCCAGAGGCCGCGCTGACCGTGTATCGTCAAATCGAATCGCGGCCTGTAGCTGCCGCAGCGTAGGAGACAGCATGGCAAAAGAACTGCTCAAAGGCAACAACGCCATTGCAGAGGCCGCTATCCGCGCCGGCGTGGAGGCATATTTTGGATACCCCATCACGCCGCAAACCGAGCTGCTTGAACATATGGCAGCCCGCATGCCAGCCCTGGGTCGCACTTTCGTGCAAGCCGAGAGCGAGGTCGCCGCAATCAATATGGTGTACGGCGCCGCATGCACGGGCAAGCGCGTGATGACCACCTCGTCCAGCCCTGGCGTAAGCTTAATGATGGAAGGTCTTTCTTATATCGCGGGCACCGAGGTGCCCATGGTATTGGTGAACGTGATGCGCGGTGGGCCTGGCCTTGGCAACATTGCCCCTTCGCAGGCAGACTATCACCAAATGGTGCACGGTGGCGGGCACGGAGATTACCATCCCATCGTGCTGGCACCCGCCAGTGTGCAGGAGGCTATTGACATCACTGTATTAGCCTTCGACCTGGCCGAGAAATATCGCACCATTGCCGTAGTCTTGGCAGATGGCAGCATTGGCCAGATGATGGAGCCCGCCGAGCTGCCGCCGATGGCCGAACTCAAGAAACATCTGCCACATTGGGCGGTGACCGGCGAACCAGGCCGCGCCCGCCGGTTGCTGACTTCGATTTATTTGAACCCGGATGATGAAGAGGTCACAAACATGCGACTGTTGAATCGTTGGATGAGTATTCGCGAGAATGAAGTGCGCTGGAAGGAATATTTCCTCGAGGACGCCGAATACGTCGTCGTGGGTTTCGGCACCGCAGGCCGTGTAGCGCTGAGCGCCGTGCGCGCCGCTCGCGCCGAGGGCATCAAGGTCGGCCTCTTCCGACCCATTACCCTGAGCCCCTTCCCCGAGGCGCAGCTCAAAGAAATCGCCGCAGTATCCGAAGGGATGCTTGTTGTCGAGATGAACGCCGGACAAATGCTGGACGATGTGAAGCTGGCCACAGAGGGATTGCTTCCTGTGGAATTCTACGGGCGGCTTGGAGGTGTGGTGCCATTCCCAGATGAAATCCTGGGCGAAATAAAACGCTTAGCAGCCGGACCCATCCCTAATCAAAACGGCCACGCGCGCCAGCGCTGGCTGGAACGCCTGGCGCTAATCAAAGAGCGAGACTGACATGATCAATCCATTACCTAACACCCATACTCAGGTTGTCTACCAGCGGCCCAAATCATTGACCACCGCGGTAACCCATTACTGCCCCGGCTGCACCCATGGAGTCTCACAGCGCTTAGTGGCCGAAGTTCTGGATGAGATGGGTTTGCGCGAAAAGGCCATCGGCGTCGCTTCGGTGGGCTGCTCGGTGTTTGCTTACAACTATTTCGACGTGGATTTCGTGGAAGCTGCCCATGGTCGCGCCCCCGCGATGGCTACCGGTATCAAGCGCGTGTTCCCCGATCGAACCGTGTTCACATATCAAGGGGATGGGGACCTGGCCTCCATTGGGATGGCCGAAGTCATGCATGCTGCTGCTCGCGGGGAGAATATCACCATTATATTCATCAATAACGCCATCTACGGCATGACGGGTGGACAAATGGCTCCCACTACGCTGCCAGGCATGAAAACCACGTCCAGCCCCTTGGGACGGGACATCGAGATGACCGGGATGCCGATCCGCATGGCGGAGCTGCTGTCCAAGATGGATGGCTCAAGCTTCGTGGTACGCCGCAGCCTGCATGACGCTACCAATATCCGCAAGGCGAAGAAGGCGATCCGCACCGCGTTTGAGGTGCAGCAACAGGGCTTGGGCTTCTCGCTGGTTGAGCTGCTCTCCACCTGCCCGACCAATTGGGACCTGACGCCCAATGAGGCTCTTTCCTTTGTAGAAGAAAAAATGATCCCGTATTTCGAACTTGGTGATTACAAAGTTGCCGATGCAGTAAAAGCGTTGAAGCTCTAGGAGGCAGAGTGCAAACCGAAATCGTTATTGCTGGATTTGGCGGCCAGGGCGTTCTCTTTGCCGGGCAAGTATTGGCTTACGCCGCCATGGACAGCGGCAAGCACGTCACATGGTTTCCCTCCTACGGACCGGAGATGCGTGGCGGCACAGCGAACTGTACGGTCATTGTGGCCGATGAAGACATTGGCTCGCTCACAGTGCGGAACCCGCAGGCCGTCATCTGCCTTAACCTGCCCTCGCTGGATAAATACGAGCCGCTGGTCGTTAAAGGCGGCGTGTTGGTGTTGAACCGCTCGCTAATCAACCGGTCGGCAAATCGCACCGACTTGCGCGTGGTGGAAGCGCCTGCCAACGAGCTGGCCGAGGAACTGGGGGACAAACGCCTGGTGAATGCGGTGATGTTAGGTGCGTTGGTTGAGGCTACCGGAGTGCTAACCATGGCAGCCATCCAGAAGGCGCTAAAAGATCATCTACCTGCGAAGCACCACGATTTGCTTCCTGCGAATTTCACCGCGCTGGAAAAGGGCGCGGAAGCCGCTCGCCGCACTCTGGCGGCGCAGTCGGCCTAAACCCACGGGTTCTGAGTTATGGAAACAGTAATGGGGGCTTCCTTATGCTAACTCGGTGAGGAGGTAGGGAGATACAACCTACAACAATGAACTCTCTGCAGATCCTTGCCTGGGGCGGTACTTTATTGTTTTCCATTCTGCCAAACGTCCTATTCCAGGAAATCACGGGCAACGTGCCCGAATGGTTGTTTGGCGCCAAGCTGGCGATCCTGGCTGTCTTTTTATTGCTCAGTTTGTTTTGGGGGCCTGCAAGAAAGCTGCAACGATATTTTTTGGTCTTCCTGGCTATCTTACTCACCGCGCGCGGGTGGCAGGCGGTTGCCGAATCTACACAATGGCGGACCTGGTTCCCAAGCGATGGCACAGGATTCCTTTTTCAAATGTTCAGCATCCAGTTAGGGCGGTTGGCAATAGCCTTCTCGATGATTGCCGCACTGTTCCTCATCGGATTCCGCCGCAAGGAATTCTTCCTCGATTTCGGCGACCTGTATGCGCCCGCTTCACCCTTGCCATTGGTGGGGGTGAACAAGCCCACCAACTGGCGTTCGCTTGGCCTGCGGCTTAGCGCGTACATTTTCTTCGCCATTCTCATTACCCTGCTTTGGTCCTTCGGCGGCAGCCTAAAGATAGATATCCTGGCAACCGCGCTTCCAGCCCTTCCTATGGTCCTGCTATTGGCGGGGATGAATTCCTTAAGCGACGAAATAACTTATCGGGCGGCACTTCTAGCGCCCACCCACCGGATTCTTGGCGCCGGTCAGGCTGTGTGGCTGGCGGCCATCTTCTTTGGCATCGGTCATTACTACGACTATGGAATCATCGGTGCGTTAATTACCAGCCTCTTTGGCTGGATCCTTGGGTGCAGTATGGTGGAAACAAAAGGTTTGTTTTGGCCCTGGTTCCTCCATTTCGTGGCCGCCCTGGTCATCTTTAGCTTCATGGCGGTGGGGGCCCTGCAAATAAGAGGGGTTTGATCACTAATAGCGCTCTCTGCAGAACGTAAAAAGGCCTAGGGGATTGAAGAATTGGAGGAGCTGGCCTAGATTTTTTGCCCTGCAATCCAACGGTCCAGGTCGCGCAAGAATAGATTGATGCTGGAGGGTGGTAAATCCATCACTTCCGCGTTGTTCTGCACCAGGAACACGTGCACGTTCATGTCCTCGAAGAGGATCGAATTCGAATATTTCTTGAGCGCCCGCCGGTAAGAAGGATTTTGCCCAGCGGCCGCTGACCCAAAGGCGATGCCAAGGCCCAAGCGCAAACTGGTCTCAGTCGCTTGGTGCGCGTCGACTATTTTCTGCATGGCAGCCTCGAAAGCGCCCAGGTAGGCCATTCCTTCTTCGCGGTCCGGGCAAAGAGCGAAGCCCCAGCGCTCAGTGTCCTTAATCAACACCAAATCGAGGCCGTCAGATTCTATTTCGGTAAAACCGTCCGCCTGGAAGTGTTTGGACAGTGCACTACGCAGTTCAGAAATATCCATTTGTCATTATAGCTAGCGACATCCTTATTATCCTTGAGGTAATCGGCTACATGGGAAATGGTTCTCTAGCTCCGTATGCCGGACCCTCACCTGAGCGGATCTGATGACCTCTTTCTCTTTGGCGCGCTTCAAACCGCATAAAGCATCTCGACCGCAGCGCAGTGCGCTGCGGATTTGCCTGCTGCTGATCGCGCCATGGTTCATCGGCTTATTTGTTCTTCAAGCTCCTGTTCTAGGTTAAGAGGAGGATGTGACGAATGCATTGAACTATCGCAAGGATCCCACAGAATGGTAACCGTTCGTTAGTCTGATTGTCCTTAGGGAAATGGGACATCTGCCCGTACCAAGGTCCGATGTCGTGATTTAGCATGGGGTCATATGAGGAGAAGTAAAAAATCATGGCAACAACGACAAAGAAAAAAGATAGCCTCAACGGACTGGAACGCTGGCTCCAGGTGGTCTTCATTACTTTTGCGATGCTGGTGGTATTTTGGTTCTTTAGCGCACACGAACAAAGTCACACGGGATTCTTCACTAACGAGTTCGGCATACCTGAAAGGCTAGCACTGTACGGGCCAATCTTTCTGTCGATGATTCCGCCGGTAGTCAGAGCTTCTGTAGGTAGCCGGAATGCGGGACGACCCTGGGAGGCAATCGCGAATATCGGTCTTGCAATTGGCTCACTGTGGCTATTTTTTGTGTTCCCGTTCAACTTCGCCCATCTCGCCGACGTGCTGCCTGCGTTTATGCAGATCATCTTCTCTTGGATCAGTGACGGGGTTGCCCGCATTGTGTTGCTCTTGCAGATCTTGATTGCAATACTGACGGCTGGGGGAGCGATGTGGAAGTACGCTTCTTTCGTGCGCGAATAAAGGAATACCATGACCAAAAAGACGGCGCGTTAGCGCCGTTTTTGCTTCTCCTGCACCCCCTCCGTTGCTCACAGCTATCTCCTCTCCACGCTTAGCACTAACATTTGCCCACCCACCTTCTGCTCCTCGTTGAACGCGCCTTCGGGTGCCGCGCCCGCAGTGAGCTGCTCGCTGAGCGTCTCGGCCTTGATGTAATCGGCCCAGGCGCTGAAAACGGCTGCCAGCTCAACGTCGGCCTGGTAATAGGTGTTGATGCGATCTTCAATGTTGAAGTTTGCTTTCTTGCGCAGGTCCTGGATGCGGCGCACGATCTCCCTAGCCATGCCTTCGGCTTTGAGCTCCGGAGTGATGGCGGTGTCCAGTCCTACGGTCACGCCCTTCTCGGCGGCCACAGCTAGGCCAGCGGCCGGATGGCTGGTGACCTTGAGATCCATGGCAGTTAACTCCACGGTCTCTTTGCCTATGTTTACGCTAACCACTTCGCCGGAATCCAGGGTCGCTTTGGCCTGGGCCGCGTCCAGCTCCTCGATAACTTTGCGCAAGTTGGGGAAATCCTGCCCAAATTGTGGGCCCAGCCTGGCATTATTCGGTTGAAGGTTGAATGTTACAAGTTCACCGGCTTGCGCGACGAATTCCAGTTCTTTGACATTGAGCTCATCTTTGATGATATCGGTCAAGAAGTCTGGAAGCCTCGATGTCTCCGAGGAATGAACCAATACTTTCGCCAGCGGCTGGCGTACCTTGAGGTTGGCGTTGCCGCGGGCGCCGAGGCCCAGGCTGGCGATTTGCCGTGCCAGTCCCATCTCAGCGACCAAAGCCTCGTCGACGGCTTTGGTATCTGCTTTCGGCCACAAGGCGTGATGCACGCTGCTGTATGCCCGATCGAACTGCCCGGCAACCAAATTCTGGTAGACCTCTTCGGCGACGAAGGGAGTCAACGGCGCCAAAATGCGCACCAGTTTCACCAGCACGTGATACAGCGTGTTATAAGCCAACTTCTTGTCGGCATCCTGCTCGCTGCGCCAGAAGCGGCGTCGGCTGCGGCGCACGTACCAGTTAGTGAGATCATCGATCAACGCTTCGATAGCCAGCGTCACCGAGAACGCATCCCAATCATCTAGTCCTTTGGTTGCCTGGTCCATCGTTTGATTGAGGCGCGCAAGGATCCATTTATCCAGAGGGTTGTCCGATTTCGGCGTTGCCCCTTCAGGATGATTCGGGTCAAATCCTGTCGCATCCGGCGCCCATCCATCCAGGCGGGCGTAGGTGGCAAAGAAACTATACACATTCCATAAAGGGATGAGGAAGCGGCGGCGCACGTCGTCGGCGCGGTGGTACCCGAAGAGCAGATTGTTCTCGGGCTTCTGCGCGCAATACATCCAGCGCATCACGTCCACGCCCATGCGGTCCGCGGCTTCGTTGAACTCGATGGCATTGCCGGTACTCTTGTGCATCGGGCGGCCCTGCTCATCCAGCAGAGTCGAGTAACTGAATAAGTTTTTGAACGGGGCAGTCTCCGCCACTACAGTGCCCATGGCCAACAAGCTGTAGAACCAGTTGCGGAATTGGCCGGGGAAACTTTCGCTGATCCAATCGGCGGGGAACCATTTTTGCCAATAGGCGGGATCCTGGCGATAGCTCAGTGTACTGAACGGCACGATGCCCGCGTCCAGCCAGGGATTACCTACGTCCGGGATGCGACTCATCGTCCCGCCGCAATGATCGCACTTGAGCTTGACCGCATCGATGTACGGGCGATGGGGCGTGTGGCCTGCGAAGGTTTCCCAACCGGCAACAGCTCGCTCTTTTAATTCCAACTCGTCGCCGATCACGGTGTGTTGTTTGCATTCCTCGCAGACCCAAATGGGCAGTGCCAGCCCCCAGTAGCGCTTCTTGCTGATCATCCAATCATGCATATTGCGCAGCCAATCCATCTCGCGGGCGTAACCGAATTCAGGCACCCAGCGAATCTGGTCGACCACATCCATGATCTGGTAACGCAGGCTGGCATCCTTCTCCGCTTTAGTCAATTCTTCGCGTGGCTTATCGTAAGTGGCGCCCATGCTGATGAACCATTCGTCCACCACGCGCCAAACCAGCTCGGTCTTGCAGCGCCAGCAAGTAGGGTAGCGGTGTGTGTAATCCGAAAGGGCATAGAGCAAACCTTTGCGCTCCAGTTCTTTCAGAATTGGCTCGCGGGCTTCGTTGGTATCTTTGCCCGCCAGCCAATCGGCAACGCCAGGCGCGAAGCGCCCTTCCTCGTCGATGCCGACCAGCACTGGCAGCTTGAGTTCGCGGCCAAGCCGGTAGTCGTCGGCGCCGGCGCCCGGCGCGATGTGCACGATGCCGGTGCCTTCTTCCTCGCCTACTCCATCCCAGAGGATAACGCGGTGCGCTTGCACGGCGGATTGCGTGATCCCTTGCCTGACTTCATCCACTTCAACAAAGCCGCCCACGGCATGCGCAATGGCCAGATCATCGAAGGGGCCATCGTAGGTCCAGCCCTCCATCTCGCGACCGGGCAACTCGCCGAGCAATTCGTACTCGCCCTTCAACATGTGCAGCGTTCCCTTGGAGAGGTAATAGATCTGGTTACCTTGACGAACTTTGGCATAAGTGAGATTGGGGCCGACAGCCGCGGCCACGTTGCTGGGCAGCGTCCAGGGAGTGGTGGTCCAAATCAGCAGGCTCTCATTCGGCCGCTCGCGCAGCGGAAAACGCAGCGTCACTGTGCGATGCGTGACTTCTTTGTAGCCATCCGATTCGATCTCGTGCTGGCTGATGCCGGTGGCGCAGCGTGGGCACCAAGGCATCGAGTCGGCGCCGCGGTACAGCCAGCCCTTTTCCCAGCATTTCTTGAGGAAGGCCCAGATCATGTAGTTGTTCTCGTCGCTGAAAGTGAAATAACTGCCGCCCAATTCGGGCAGGCCGAGGCGGCCGGCAATCTGCTCGGCGGTTCCCTCGGAGCCGCCCGCCGGGCCTTCGTACTCGATCACCTTCTGCGAGTCGGCCGCCAACTGCTCGCCGAGCCAGCGCAATTTGTCCGGATCATCCCATTCCATCCAGTAGCCAAGACGGATGGATTGCTCGGTTTGCACCGCGGCGTAGCGCAGCACGCGCTCTTTGCAGCGCAGCACGAATTTATCCAGGCCGTAGGCTTCGATGTCGCGCTTGCTTTTGAACTTGAGTTCCTTTTCGACCTCGACCTCGACCCACAGGCCCTGGCAATCGAAGCCCTGCTGGTAGCGCAGTTGGTGGCCCTTCATGGCGTGGTAGCGGTTGTAAACGTCCTTGTAGGTGCGCCCCCAGCCGTGATGCACTCCCATTGGATTATTGGCGGTGATAGGGCCGTCGACGAAAGACCACTTGGGCGCGCCCTTGCGCAATTGGCGCAATTTGTCCAGCGCCTTGGTTTCCTTCCAGAATTTGAGGATGGCGTATTCCTGCGCCACGAAATCTACTTTGTTGGGCACCTCTTTAAACGTCACTTATCCTCCAGGATTTAATCCGTTAATCAGTTAATCGGTTAATCAGATTCTGATTAACGGATTAACCGATTAATTGATTTATTAAACGAAAAACCCTCGTCTGCGATGTTCTTCATCGCACGGGACGAAGGTTCGTAACCTCCGCGGTACCACCCGGGTTCTCGCCTGTCAAAGCGCAAGCACTCATCGGCTGCCATCACAGCCCCGCCCCGTTAACGGGGACGAACCCGGCATCACTTACTAAGTTTCTGGAGAACGGCGGTTTGCCGTTCTCCTGCGATGGCGAAGCCATCGCACCGTTCGGCTTGCGGCTCAAGAGGGATTTTCGGTTCGCTTGGCTCGCCCGGCTTCCATCGTCCCGGGCTTGCTGGAGAGTGCAGCCAACCTACTCGTCTCTGTCAACGCCTTTGAGACGAGATTATGCCACATAGCCCAAGACCTAGTCAACAAAACTGTAAAGGCGGTTTAGTACCAAAGTATGTACCATCTGCATGTCGCCAGAATCTATACTTTCACAAAGAAGAAGATTAGGAGGCAGTTCATGAAGAAAGCAACCTGGGGTTTGGGGATTGCATTGGTTTTGGCTTTGGTATCAGTTTTCCCGGCATTCGCCGAAGCTGTAACCGTATCAGGCACCATCACATCGATCGACGAAGTCGGTGGCACTTTCACGCTAACCTTGGCGGACGCAACAGTCTACGTTGTTACCCCTCCCGCGGGTTTCGACTGGACCAGCATCGCACTTGGCGATGCGGTTGACGTCGCTGGCGACAGCGATGGCGCCGGCAATCTGGCTGCCACCAGCGTGGCGCCAGCGGTTGTCGTAAGCACAGTCACCGGAGTCGTCCAATCCGTCGATGCCGCAACCTGCTCCTTTACCATCCTTACTTCGGAAGGCACGACCCTGACCGTGACGCTGCCCGAGGGCAGCGATTGCAGCGGGCTGGCCGTGGGCGACACGGTGGAAGTCACCGGAACGCTTAGTGATGATGGAAGCTTTGCAGCCAGCGGCGTGGTCCTCGTCCCCGCCGACGACGATGGCGATGAGCAGACCAACTTTGGCTTTTACTGCTCCAATCCCGAAGTGCCCCACCCCGCGTTGAATACCGTGGCTGCTGCTCACGAAGCTGATTACGCCACAGCGTTGGGTTGGTTCTGTAACGGCGGCGTGGGTGTTGGCGGCGTGGATAAAGTGCTGGACCTGAGCGAAGAGACTGGCAAAACCCCCGAAGAGATTTTGGAAATGCGCAAGGGCATGGGTTGGGGCAAGATCAAGAAGACACTGGCCGAACAAGCTGCGACCGAAGAGGCTAGCGGCGATGAAATCGGCACCGAATCCCTGGACAACAGCGATGACAAACCGGGCGGACCACCCCCGTGGGCCAATGGCGGTAACGGTAATGGAAACGGCAATGGGAACGGAAAGGGGCACGGAAAAAATAAGTAATTGATTTTCTCGAAAGCAAAAAAAGATCCTCTCGAACGAGAGGATCTTTTTTGTTAAATAGAAAAATCTCTTCTCAACACCAACAAAGCTGTAAGGCGCGCAAGTACTAATTTCCTGGCAATTCCAATCTTCTTCCAATGTTGAATCCCTATACTTCTGCGCATCGACCAGATAAAAAAGAAGAATGATTGGAGGAACGTAATGTTGAAGAAAGTATTTATGGGGTTGGGGGCGGTGATGGTGATGGTCTTTGCTACCGTGATGCCTGCCTTTGCATCCATTCCCGCGGAAGAGGTAAAGGTGGAAGGCATCGTGCAAAGCATTGACTTCGTCGCCCGAACCTTTACCCTTCTGACAGAAGACGGCACGGAATTCACTGTCGACGCGCCGGATGGTTTTGATCTGGCTTTGCTGACCCTCGGCGCCAAAGTGGAAGCCCAGGGAAGCAGCAACTTCGATACCGTGATCAGTGCCAGTGAGATCGAGCTGCAAGACGGTACCGAGTTCGAAGTCGAAGACGAAACTGAAGACGTCGGTGATGACGACTCCGGCGAGGTTGAGGACGAAAGCCAGGACGACGTCGATGACGACGACCAGGACGAGGTCGACGAGGACCATGACGACGACTCCGACGATGACGAGGATCGCAGCGGCAGCAACAGCGGCAGCGACCATGAGGATGATTCGCACGATGGTGAAGACGACTAAGGTTTGTTCTCCCTTTCATCAAAAAACCCGCCTGACTGGCGGGTTTTTTGATCCTTCATTCACGGCTTTACAAACCCAATATGCCGCCCAGGAAACGCTGCACCAAGTAGACGAGGATCGGGATTAATAACGGGGTGAACAGATTGCGCAGCGTGTCCGGCTGCCAGGGCCAGGTGGGGATTTTGTGGACGATTTCTATTTCGTCCTTGAGCGCCCCCATGGCGTTCCTCAGGTCGGATATCTTGGACAGGTCTTTGCGCGCCAAGGATTTATGCACGCGTTGCTGCAAGTCCTTCATATCCCGGTTGATTTCGGAAAGCAATTCTTCCTTGGCCTCGCGCATCGCCTGGTTGATGTCGATCAGCGGGACAAAAAACACAGCTAAAACCAGGGCCAGGGTGGCGATCTGGAGGAAAATTCCTAAGCGGCCTGTCTTTCGACAGGCCGCTTATGCGCACCGCCTCACTGTCGATTGATGGGAATGTTTGGGGCAAGTAGCAAGGTCCAGGCGGCGACGCCGATCTGCCCGTAAATAGGCTGGAAACCCGGGATGTCGCGGAATGGGCCGCCATCGTCTAACCCGGCGACCCAAAAAACAAATGAAAATACGGTCAATGCGAGTTGCCAGCCTATCTTGTCCTTTTTAGGATTGTAATCCGGCGAATCTCTAAGGTTTTTATTCTCTATCAAATACGTCCCAATCAGGCCCAAAAGGAAAACGAACCACAGCAAGGTCGAAGGCGAGTCTCCCGCCTGGGCTTCGATCAGCGCGCTGACAAAGATCCAAAAAGAGACAACCGCGGCTGGAACCAGCGCCTTGGCCTTATCCACATATTCGGTGGGTTTTGATCCTGCCGGCGGCTTGCGGCTGGCTACCCGGAACCTCCGATCTTTCCCCGGACCCTTGTCGACTTTCGAATATCGAATGATGGTGCCCATGATTCCTCCTTTTTGGTTTCGTCAAACAAAATGCTATATATCTCACATTATCCATCAATACGCGAATTTCACGAATAGACAAATATAACGATTTGATTGGAAGTCATCTCATAAATAGTTCTGGATAGCTTACCGATATGATTGAACGGACGGGTTTAGTCGAGTCTGGGGTTCAATGGGAAGACCAAGGAACCAAACCCGCCCCTACGATTGAATTATGGATCGAAGGAAATTTGTTTGAATCTCAAGTTGAAGTCCCGCACACCAGGAGAAGCTTTTGCTTCAATTGGTCCTCGGTTGAATCCTCGTCCCGTCCGCTGTATACTGTTCTTGCCGATCCGCACGCGCAAGGAGGAGTAACCGCAGCGAGTCTCGGGGTGGAGAAATGAAAGGCCTTTCCGAACAGCGCAAGAGCCAACTGCTTCAATATCGCGACGTCTTGCGCCAGGAGTACCAGAAGAACTCTGAGGATTTCGACAAGACCATCCTCTCGCTGGCCAGCGGCTCGCTGGGCATCTCTGCCGGCTTTCTCAACCAGATCGTCCCCGATCCACAACCAGGCACCATGCCGCTGCTGGTCATCGCTTGGGCGCTGATGGCGGCCAGCCTGATAGCCATCGTGCTGTCGTATCTCCAGGCCATCGATTGCCGCAAGAAACTGATCGAGCAGATCGACCAGGCCGTGCAATCCCACCACGAACCGAAATGGAAAATCTCCCCTGCCGCTACGCGGCTCAGCCTGGCCTCGGCCGCGTGCCTGATCCTGGGCATCGGCTTCTATCTGGCCTTTGCCGCCTGGAATCTGTTCATTTAGGAGGTAATATGCCTATTCGAAAAAGATCGATCAGAAGGGCTAGGCGAATTTTCCGGGCGAAGCCAAAACCGCGCATCCACTGGGCCTTTTCCCCCATCGCCCCGCCGCCGAGTGACCGATATACCGAAGAATCTCGAAGACCGATTCGCGCGCCCAGCAAGAAGACCGACAAGGATTAGCAAACACCCTTAGAACCGGCTTATTTTTTCGCGACCTAGGGCGCACCGCGATGCGCAGAACTCAACACGTCAGGCACGACAGGGACAATGCCTTCGACAACAGCTTTTTTAGGATAGAGCATAACTCGATTGATTATTAAGTTGGCGATGCTCTCACGAGTGGCAAAGTCAGCTTTGCTCATGGCCCGCCTATAAACTGCCGAAAGGTCTACTAACTCGGTATAGCTTATTTTCTGCTGTCCTGGCCTTTCCAGTGCGTTCTGAGCGGCTTTCTGCTTGGCCTTCAGGACATGCAATCTCTTTGAGACTTTGGCCTTTTGTTCTCGTAGTTCATCCAGTTCAATCACGCCTTCCCGATAAGCATCCAGAAGACGCTTATCTTCGAGAGATAACTTCTGTAATTCCTGCTCAATCTTTGGCAATACACTCGATTCAAAGGTGATCGGTTGTTTCATGCGTTCAACTTTGCGATCTAATTGCTCTTTGAGCTTATCGGGATCATCTAACAACGAAACTAGGCCTGCCCATACTTTTTCATCCAGGTTAGTGTGCCTGGTGGCTACGCGTTCTTCATGTGGTTTGGTAGTCACGTTCTTATTCCGTTTAGCGGCACAGCTATAGTAGGTATTGTGGTTACTTACGTGGCCAGGGGCCATGCTGCCGCACAAGCCACAGACAACTAAACTCCTCAACAGGTAATTATTCTTCTTGTTGTTCCGGACGGAAAGCGTCGCATTTTTCTTGAACAGTTTTTGCGCCTTATCCCAAGTCTTTTTGTCAATAAGGGGTGGCACTGGAATCCCAATCCAATCTTCTCTAGGGCGATCTGCTTTGCTGGACTTCCGGCGCTGTCGATAGTGTTTGAGCTTTGGATGCTTACTTGGCTCAACACTACGCGTCTTGTACATATAAGCTGTGCCGATGTAGGTTTCGTTTTTCAGAATATCGTGCACACTGCTTGACCACCATTTGCCATATTTGGAGCGACTTGGAATTGCTTCTTGCTCTAGCCGCCTAGCCACTGCCGAACACTTCAACCCTTGGTTCACGTACCAGTCGAATATGGTTCGGACGATCTCTGCTTCTGGATCATCGATAACATAGGTTCCGGGGCCATCTTTGCCCTTATGGATATAACGATAGCCATAGGGCGGGTTGCCTGCCAATACCTGACCGTTCTTTACTGCGTGAATTTTTCCTCGTCTGGTGCGATCAATGATCTTGGTGCGCTCATATTCAGACACAGCCCCTTGGATTTGTAAAAGCAACTGATCCTCGGCGCTGTCACTTATGGGTTGATTTGCGAAAATCACCTGGATATTTTGTTTCTTAAAATCTTCTAATAGGATGATCTGATGTGCTTGCTTGCGAGATAGACGGTCAGGTGAGAGAACCAGGAGCGCTTCAATCAATCCTTCTGCCGCAATATCTCTTAGCTGGTCTAATCCGGGCCGATTGAGTTCAGCGCCCGAATAGCCATCATCTAAACATTCCGTGATGACAGCATAGTTATTTGTTTTGGCGTACTCGCGCAAAGCCTCAAGCTGGGACTGGATCGTGCCTTCCCTGGCCTGGGTCTCAGAACTAACACGCGCATAAATAGCAATGTTCATCAGAGCATCCCTTTTCTGAAAAATTTTGCGCGCATTCTAACACCATCCGATTTACCTACACCTTTGGCGGCCGTACTCCTCACGTCCGTGCGGCCGCCAAAGGCAGTTAGTTATTCGAAAAACCAACTTGATTGATCAGTAGACCCAGCTCTGCCGTCTAGTGAAAGTGGCAGAGCTGGGCTTTCACTGCATAACGAATATTCGTTTTCTGGCTAGGCCGGTTACTCCGTAATCCTAACTAGACGCCAACAGACTTAATCTATTGACTTCCCTATTTCCACCAAAGAGGTAGAGGTTTGGGCACTCGCTCAGTCCTGGCCGCATAGATCTTTAATTCCCCACCTTTAGTCACATATTTGGTGACATAGTAGAGCGCTTTGTCATAGTGCTCGATCTGATCGATCCAAGCAAAGCCCGCAGCGCGATTCCACCATCTATGAACCAGGTCGAAATTGAGCGGCTTATCTACCAGGGCATGAAAATGCACGACATCCCGTCGTTGCAATTCAATGCCCAAGACATAAGAGAAATAAGAGTGATGCACGATGCGCGTATAGTGGGACCCGAAACTTCGATCATTGAGAAGTCGCACTAAACGTCGCCAGATGTTGAACGCTGGCTCAGGCGGGATCGGGTTCTTGAACGTCAAAGTTAGGAATAATTTCCATATCTTCACGCCGGCCAGCCAATCCCGCATTGCCTGGTGAGTTGCGATCCGACCCAAGCGGGAAGCCCACACGTCCGCCGGACTATCCGATTGCTCCAGAAGTTCTTGAAATTCATGGCTCAGGTCAGCTTCTTGTGTCATGCTGCTAACACCTCAGCATTTTGCTGGAACAGCCTCAGCCTGGGAGCTACCCAGTTTGGCCCCTGCGTCAGCCACATTAGGGAAAGCACCTACTGCGTCCTCCTCGGGGCACTGGATAGCTGAAAGCACTAGATCAAGGATCAAGTCGTATGCACGCGCTGACCGTTCTTCTGCATCCGCAGAGGGCGTGTAGACATACTCAATGGTGAATCCCTGTTGCTCAGAGTCCATTGTCCAAACTCGCTCCTAAAAGAAATCCGACTAAATTGAGCGAGAGGAAAATGGAATTTGGATCACTCGGTGGGACTGGGCACCCTCCCCGCTTCGGGGCGGGGGCCCCTCCCAGTCGCCACCAGGTAACGCAAAGTTATCCAGTGGACCAAACCCATTACGCCACTGTGAAAATGTGGCGTGTCCGCCTCGCTCCTGCGATAGGAAAATAAAAACTCTTATCGTACGCCGCTCACCGGAATCGGTAGGGCGTGGCCGAGATAGCCAAAACTATCTATCTCCGTCGGTTAGGCAGCTATTCAATTGTGTTTGGTCTCTGAATTTTTACGGGCTCATCCGCCTGACCAACTAGGCTGCCCGCTTGGTCGTATCGTTTGTCAGTGCACGCCCGACCTAGTAACGTGCCCGGGGTCTATATGCCCAATGTTCAGTGCGCAGATAGTAGCACAATTACTGTTTCGGAGTCAATATGTTGTCAAGGTATTGCACCCCGGAGGTTCAGAGTAGCGTTGCACAAACTCCTTGATTGTATAATGGTGTGCATGTAAGCAGAAGGTTCTATGGCATCGCTTCGAACTATTTTTTCTATTTCTCCATCACAATTGTTCGAGATAAATTTTTCCGACGCAATTTCAAATAAGTCAATTCCCTCTCCGGGTCTCTGTACCCCGTAGTCTCAGTTGACATTCTAAGCTCCCCTAAGTCTTTGGATATCAAGATACCCTTATCATCCATCAATATCGTGGAACAACTGGGGTGAACAACTATCAAAGTTATGTCGTGAGGAATAGGAGGAAGCTCGATGTGGATACTTTCATCAGCTAACACCTTCCATTCAACTCGGTAATACTGCCTACTGACAAAATCAAACCAAGCACTGGTGAAGACGCCTTCATGTCCTGGATAAAATCTAAGCGCAAGATTCTTATAATGATCTGTTGCATTGCCAACGCTGTTTCCCAATTCGTAAGTTTCATTGAGGTTTAAAGGCAAAGCAGCACCAGCACGAACAAATACAGGAATTGTGTCTTTCGTCGTCGGGTAGTTAACTAGCAAAGGCCCGCTGTAACACCGATTTGTCCAAAAATCGTACCAATCCCCCAAAGGTATGTATATCTTTTGTGATTGGGCTCCTTCACTAATCACTGGCGCAACGAGCAAGGAGTCGCCAAAAAGATACTGGTATGGGTGATTTTCACATTCGCGGTCATTTCCGAATTCCAGCGGTAAAGCACGCATCAAGGGGAACCCTGTCATGCTGGATTCCTTAGCCTGGCTATATATGTAAGGCAATAAGTTCATTCGCAGGTTGGCGTATTTCCTGTACACAGGAATCACCTCTTTATCGCCAGTGCGTTCTTGAATGTTCCATGGCGTGCGATCATTACTGGGCTCGCGGTGATCGTTATATTCAGAGTGATATTGCATAATGGGACAGAATGTAGCCATTGCGGTTGCTCTCAAATAAAGCTCAGCAGAAGGTACCTCCCCGCTAAAACCTGCTATGTCCCAACCCCAAAAGGGAATCCCCGAGAGGCCGGCGTTCAGGCCAGCCAAAATCGAGGAACGAAACGCCTCCCAAGTGGAATCAGCATCACCAGCCCAATGACAAGGGAACTGTTGAGCTCCGGTAAAGCCAGAGCGACTGAAAGTGATTGCGTCATCGCCCTTCTTGTCTTTTAATATTTGATGATAAGCCTGCGCGTACAGATTGGGATACAGATTCCAAATCTCAGCGCCGCGGCGCCCATCGGAAAAATGAAGATCCCTTCCCCATAGGTGCTCGCCTCCATCTGTTTTAAAACCATCGATATTCAATTCGTCGAGCAAGTAGGTGCGCTTATTCAACCACCATTGAGTTGCTTCTGGGTTGATAAAGTCCAACACCAAACCGCCCTTGAACCATGGTGGCCTCACCCGATATGGCTGGTTGGTTTCATCTTTTACACAATATCCTTTTTCAATCATATAGGTTTCATCGGTTTTATTTTGAGGGTGCACCGGGTCCACTTTTCTCAAGACGGGTATCTGCCAAAGCAGGACTTTCAGCCCTTTTTTGTGCAATTCATGCGTCATCCCCTTGGGGTCAGGCCATTTCCCCTTTGCTGGAAAGATAAAATCCGAGTAAGAAAAATGACGATCGGAAGATTTTGGAATATATTGAGCATCATTCCATATGTAAAATGTAGCTTCATCGCTCCAAGCCTCAATTACCAATACGGTTACCGGAATGCCGAGTTCTAGTGACTGTTTCACCTGTTCTAGAACAAGTGCTTGGTTATCCCATTCATTGCTGCTCATCCATGGACCAAAAACCCAAGCTGGAGGAAGGACGGGAAGGCTAGTCAGGTTAGCAAAGGTTTCAATGATTGCCTTGGGGTCCCGATTACAAATCAGTTCATATTCCAAGCCATTGGAGTTATCCAACTCAGCTTGAAAAGACCAGCGTCGTTTATCGGAAGATGCCAGATCATAGATGACGTTGCGAGGAGTGTCGAAATAGATCCCGTACCCATGATTTGAGATAAAGAAAGGGATTGGCAAGTAGGTATGTAATCCTTGATTCTTGTATTGCTCATAAACCCTTGTGTCGAGCACGTTACCGCGCTGATTGATAGCATTGAAACGCTCACCAAATCCATAGAAAGCCTCATCATCTAAACATTCAAAAACCTGCTGAACCTGATAAACACCACCCCGCGCTCCTGCCAACCATTTAGCTGGCTCCTTCTCAACGAGAATAGGTTCTCCATCCAGATGACGAACCTCCAAATGATAAGGGCTACGGTAAACGATTACCTTCAGCTTGGTACTTTCAAAGAGGACGCGGTCCTTGTTTTCCTGGATGACATGAAAATCTACTCCAGCTGAGATGGAATTTAATGCGGGTTGAGTCTTAAATGCGGGGTCGTCCTTGGTCCCCGTGCCAACTTGAAAGCGCATCCTGTGCTCATCTACAACTTCAATAAGCATCTGTGCGTTCAAACCATTGTTTTTCATTGCGCAGGTCAGTTGAATAGACGAAGATCCCAGCTTATAAGTGATCAGGTCGCCGGTTTCTTCCCAATTGAATACCTCAAACTCAAACGTTTCCGATGTGATCTTGTTTTGGGAACCAAGAGCTGATAGCCGATATGAAATTTCACTTTTCGCATCAAATGCTGGAAGTTGAATCTTCCAATAGTCATTATCGGCTTCAGACTTATGCCAGACCCCTTTTGCTATTCCCTCTTTTCCGGTAGTTTTCACTCGCCAACTGGCTGTTACCGAATCCACACCCCCCACCGGGGTCGTAGCAACACCAAGAGTAATTCTCTCACCTGCCACGGGGAAACGCGGAAAACGTTCTGTCAGGTTCTGTTCGTAGGGGTGTTCCAGCCCCAACGGTGTATGGGTTAAAGTTAACGCCCTGACCACGAGACTGATATTTTATTGGTCTGTGAATTCTGACGAATAACGTCATGCAAGATTAAGTACATTGCATGCGACCAAAGCAGCGGATTGGCCACTGGACCCCACCGTTTTTCCCACATTTCATAATAGGAGGGTGATAGCAGATGATTGGAAACCTGTTCGGGTAAGTGACCAGGCTGGTCGGCCTGA
Source organism: Chloroflexota bacterium (assembly GCA_023485685.1). Classification (GTDB taxonomy): domain Bacteria; phylum Chloroflexota; class Anaerolineae; order Anaerolineales; family UBA11579; genus JAMCZK01. The sequence continues at coordinate 60,854 of JAMCZK010000049.1, forward strand.
GCTTCAATCCATTGTTGAAGCCCGACCGCACGTTGCATGTCCCCTGTTTCCGCATAAAACCAACCCAACCAAGCCGCAAGCAAGAGCCACTCTCCACCGCCGTAATAAGTGTCAGCCAAATAACGATACACTCCCCCGTGACTTCGATGCAGGTCTGATTCGACACGAGCAACCGTATCACGCATAAGCGGGTCGGAAGGTTTAAACATACGATAGGGGAGCGCGACGCCTAGTAAACTTGAATCGACTCCATCAGATGCAACAGGTATCTCCTTTTGAGTTTCCTTGCCCAGTGGCAGGAAACTTTTAACCAGGTGACCATTCTTTACCCCATGATCGATGGTGAATTGGCGAATCCTCAACAACACATCGCTCGAAGGGCCGACAAAATTAATCTTGTCTGAAATGTTTGCAATTTTTTGCGCCGAGGCAAGTCCCGAATAGATCGCGGCTAAAGTATAAGGGTGAAGATGATATGGGTTTTCTTCCCAACAGTCGTAATTGGGATAATCCCAAAAGGCCAAGAGGTATTGAACCGTTTTTTTAATACTTGAGGCAAAATCTTCGAGCAGAGATATTTCGTTGGTTCTTTGTACATGTTCGGACAAAGCCCAAAGCCATGTACCATAACCGTCCAATTGGAAATTTAACCACTCGCCTTCCGCCTCATCACCAGACAAGGTATAGCGTGTATGTAAAAAGTCACTTTCCAGAAGTTGTTCTTTTTTATTCTGTTTCTCTAAGAGACGGTCGACTTTCCAAGCGTATTTTTGAATTGCTCTATCAATCCAATGGAAAAATGCCAGGGCACTTTGATGCTCGCCCACCAAATCCATGCTATAGGCAATGAAACTGCCATCCCGCAGCCAGCAATAATGATAGGTGGGGAAGTTTGGACTGGCTATGTAGGCTCCAGATTCAGCCTGGTTGCTCAGGATAATCTGAACGCTGCGTTGCACTAGACTATTCATTTAGAACCTATTCCTCCCATTCGATGACAATCAAATCCCAATAGTTTAAAGAGGGTATACTGAAGACCAGAGATCCCTTTTTTTGTTTAAACTGAAGAGGGCGCATTGATAAATCGTCGCTATCCGGTGAAGCCAACCAGATTTGAGAAGCCACCCGATCCAAACTTTCAATCCGAACTTCCATCGCGCCTAGGATACTTGGCGCGTCGGTAATCGGCTCTTTCCAATCGGCGGCATCCAATCCTAGCAGATTGATCAAGCTAATCGCGGAGAAATTTTCACCCGTGCGGATGATTGGCCAAACTTTATTTTTCACTGCATTGGCGGCCGTGTTTATAACTTCACCAGTATCCAAAACCTTTATTTCAATATTCCCGCTGAATTCTGGGGTAGCCTCCTGTGTGCGAGGTCCGATGACATCCTGGTAACGAACCGTGAAATCATAGTAACGCTGCAGAGCGATAGATAGCTCCTCACCAACAGCCCCATATTTAGGAAAATAGGCATCAGCCAATATAGCATTTGCCTCGCCCAGTTCTATGTGACCGCCCCCGCTTGCGAAGATGACTGCATCGGCCAAGCGAACATTATGAACATTTTGGGGATCGATATAAGCCGCCAGTACCACTGCTTTTCCATGGCCTAATTTTTGCGCTTGAATGATTAAGTTGTGCAAGTCATCAAACCACCTATAGGGAGGCCAAACTTCGATATATACGATATCCTGTTCAGCAGGCGCCACGCTTTCAATAGGCCAGTTCGTAACCGCATTGAAAACCACCGCGCCATCTTCACGCTGGGCTAACACGTGCACTTTTGTCTCGTTGATAAACTCGGCCAGCGGGTCAGCCAAGCTGTACTTGTTCCCATCCGAATCAAAACCTTCTTTCGGGTCCCCATATTGATCCAAATGAATCCCATCAAAAGCAGTTTGCGCCAGTATTTGATCAAATTCACTCATCATGTGCTCAACCCAAGGAGAACCAGGGCGTATATCCATTATGACCAAATAATCCTCGCCAAAATAAAACGGCTCCCCATTAGACTTAAGCATGGCCCAATTCGGATGCTGCCGATAAAAATCCAAGGAGGCGCCATAAACTGCCGTATAGGGCATGGCGGCCATATTACGCTCCTGGGCAGAGGCAATAAAACGATTGACCGTGGTCAAAGAAAGTTGGCGATTTAGAAGATCAATATAAGGTTCTTCTTTCGTAAGTGATTGTTCGTGTCGATACATCCAATCATAAAACTGCAGGGCATTGATGTGATAACGATTCAGAGTCGTGATCGTTTCTTCGATATCCAAACGGTCTGGCGGGAAGTCACTTAGAAAACCATAGCGTGGAGATTGGGTCCAGTGAGCCAACACATCAAAGGCAGTGGAAGTCGAATCGAGCACCTCCTCACTCGCGCTCTCCAGGCGTAGCTCCACGCCGTAGCCTCGCGGGGCTACATCAGGGGGCATAAAAGTAATGCTGATGGGATTTTCGCCGTCCACCAGGGAAAATTCGGTGCTGAACTGCTCGATAATTTCAGTCAAATGGGTGATGATCACCTTTAATTTGACAGGACTTACAATTTGGATCTGGCTGAGCACGTGCACGGTTAAATGCACTTCCTGGCCTGGTTTATAAAAGCTCTTATCGAATTCGATTGTGGTTATTTGGGGCATTTTCTCCTCGGTGGGGCTGGATATCAGCGATAAACCATTTGAAAGGTCGGGGGGGCGTTGGATTGCAGGCTGCCAGTCCGATAAGCACAGTCAGAAAAATTTGCAGCCTCAACCGACGCACCTCTCACCCTTTTATTGCTCCGGTCAATCCGGCCGTGAAATAACGTTGCAGGACGATATAGAGCGCTACGATTGGAATCATGGCAATTAGCGAGGCAGCAAAAACCAAACCCCAGTCTGTTCCATGCTGGCCGTGAAACGAAGCGATTGCTATGGGCAAAGTGCGCTTTGTCTGGTCATCGATAAAAGTAAGAGCCAATATGTACTCATCCCAAAAACCAAGTAACGAAAAAATAGAGACCGTAGCCAGCGCGGGTTTGGAGAGTGGCAAAACCATACGGGTAAAGATGGTGAAATAATTAGCACCGTCAATTAACATCGCATCTTCCAGCTCCCTTGGCAGAGTCTCGAAAAAACCGCGAAGGAGAAAAGTATTTAAAGGCAGGCTGGTTGCAACGTAGAACAAAATCAATCCGAACAAACTATTTCGCAAACCCAAGGCTTTTGCAAGCAAAAATTGAGGGATGATTCCAATGATGTTAGGCACCATCAAGAGTAGCAGGATACTGAAAAACAGTATTTCTTTTCCAGGGAAACGGAAGCGGGCAAAGGCATAAGCCATCATCGCCGAAATTAGGACGGCTAGCACTACAGAAATTACAGCGACAATCATGCTGTTTTTGAAATAGACTTGAAATTGCCCTGTTGTCCAGGCCTCAACAAAATTATTAAGAGTTGGAGCCTCAGGAATCAATTTGGGCGGGAATTCAATCACATAGGCGTATTCCTTGAAAGAAGTGGATACCATCCACAAGAAGGGAACGACCATAATGATTGCCCCGCCGATGAGGATCAAATATCGGAACATAGTCGCGGCACCCATGCTTGATGTTTTTTGTCCCATTAGAAAATTTCCTCGGGTTGCCTGAAGAATCTTAATTGGATAAAGCTCAAGGAAACAATAAAAATAGCCATCATGAAAGCCAATGCTGAACCATAGCCAAACTCCAAGAAATCAAAAGCCTGATGATACATGTAAGTCAAAACTACTTCTGTTTGTTGCAAAGGGCCACCATTAGTAACAAGGGCAACAGGCAAAAATACATTTAACCCACCAATTATCAGCATGACTACAACAAAGACGAGTGTCGGACGGATCAATGGAAGGGTTATCCTCATCAATTTATGAAAATTCCCGGCACCATCTATGTCAGCCGCTTCGTAAATCTCGGCTGGTATTGTTTGCAGAGCTGCCAGGAATATAACCATTGACCAGCCAATTCCCTTCCATATCCCTAATAGCCAAACTGGAATCATTGCAGTAGAGGCCGATTGCAACCAGCCAATGGGCGACTCAACCAAATGCAGAACATTAACCAAAAGATAATTAATAAATCCATTCGGGCTTTGAAACATATACCTAAATAAGAGGGACACTATCACCCAGGAGGTAATGACGGGCAAATAGTAAAGTGTGCGTAAGAAAACCTTTCCACGAACAATGCTGTTGAGCAATAAAGCGGCTGCCAGTGCCAGAACGATCTGGCCTGGCACTGTAATCATTGTGTAAAGAACCGTGTTGCGAAAGGCCAGTCTGGCAATTGGATCAGCCAACGCTTGTGCATAGTTATCAAGGCCTACAAAGGTACTGGGGTTAGTGGGTACGATGCTCCAATCGTAGAAGCTAATTTGGAAAGCCTTAAGCAGAGGATAAATGTTAAAAACCAAAAATAAAAAGATTCCTGGTAACAAAAACACAAACACGATTGGTAATTGGCGCGACCCCGGGCCTTTTTTTACAACTCCCATGCCCACAGGTTTATTTACCCAGCGGGAAAGAAAATCCATAATTAATCCCTTGCTTCATTCGGTACCAAGAATCTGGAAGGCCTTCTCACATGGCAAGGCCTCCCAGATTTGGATAGGAAACTATTGACCTAACAAACCATCAATAGTAATCGCCGCCCCTCCTAAAGCTTCTTCAAAACTCGCAGAACCCGCTAGATAACTACCACCTGCCAGGTTGTAGGTTTCCTCTATCTTAGTCCATGCGGGATGTGGAGTTCTGGCTTTAGCCGTCTTTAGCTGTTCCAGGAAAATGCCAAAGAAGGGGTGATTTTGTATCGTGTCACTCTCAATGGCGCTTGCCAGTACTGTGAGCTGGCCAACTTCTGACCATCGGAGCTGGACGTCTTCAGAAAGCATGAAGCGGATGAACTCCGCCGAGGCCTCTTTGTTTTGGCTCTGCTGGAACATGACGATATCTTCTCCGCCGACCACAGATACCGGTCCACCCTCGCCGGCCGGCATCAAAGCAAGACCATAATCCTTATCCGGGAACATGCCGGCAAAAATCGGCGGGAACCATGGTCCTTCCAAAATCATGGCAATCTCATCATTCCCAAATCCTCCCCAAGCATCGACGCCTCCACCCAGGATACCAGGATGCATGTATCCTTGATCGACAAGATTCTTCAGGAATTCATAAGCCGCCTGTGTATTTGGGCCGTCGAGGAATCCGCTTGCCATTGTGATGTCAGGGTCAGTTACGTCACCCCCAAAGCTCCAAATCCATGGATTGACTGCCCAGGCATATGTACCGCCATCCGCGAAGCAATACTTGCCTTCACCAAGCGCTTTGATCTGCTCGCAAGCAGTTAGAAATTCTTCCATCGTAGTAGGTGGGCCTTGAACTCCGGCTGCAGTGAACATATCGTTGTTGTACACCAGCACACGTGTGTTGGTGTCCAGCGGTAGTCCATAGTAGTGGTCATTCAGGAAGTTGGTTGCCAGGGCACCCGGAAATACAGCATCCTGATAAGTGCTGAAGTCAGGCATGAACTCATCCAGGGCTACCAATGCTCCCATATCAGCGAACTCCGGCACCCAGATTATGTCAGCTCGGATCAAATCCGGTGCAGTGCCGCCAGAGATAGCAGTTAACAATTTACGGCGGAACTCATCATAGGGAACCTGAACCTGTTCCACTTTGATATTCGGATGGGATGCCTCAAACTCAGGAATTAACACGTCCTGTAAGAAAGGCGTCTCAGTCTCGATGCTGTAGGTGTGCCAAAACTGTATCGTTACCGATTCGGCTTCAGCTTGGACCTCAGGTTGTTGCGCTTCTTCCCCTTGCTCTTGGGTTTCTGCTTCAGACGTCGGCGCAACCGCGGGGGCACAAGCTCCCAAGATCATCGCACCCGAAACCAGAATACCCATAAGGGTTAACAGTTTCATACTACTCTTCATTTCATCCTCCATTGTGAATTGGTTTCAACTTGGCAGTACAAGTAACTTTTTATCCAAAAGCACCTCCTCGATTTATTGCTACTTGTTTCAGTGACTGAAATAACATGGGTAAAAATTTTTCGCCTCTATGCAACTGAAGCGACTGGCATTCCGTAAATGGGGGATCTAAACAATTCTCCCAGGACAAGGCCGGCTGCTCCCCTGGCCCAGGCATTGTCGTCCCAGGTATCAATTCGAATTTCTGTATCTCCAGCGAGACCCGCCATCACATAGTCCTCTAACGCAACACGCATGGGGTCAAAAATCAAATTGCCGGCGCGCACTCCTTCCCCGCTAATAATGATTAGTGCAGGACTAAGTACATTAATCAAGTTAGCAATTCCCCGAGCCAGCGTTTCCCCAGCCGACGAAAATATAGCGACCGCTTTTTTATCCCCTTTTTCAGCGAGGACCAATAGTTCATCCATAGCCAGTTTTTGAATCCCCAGTTTTTTCTTGGCGTCTCGAAGTAACCCGGGATCGGCGACATAAGCTTCCAGGCATCCGCGTTTTCCGCAATCGCAGAGCGGGCCGTTGGGATCAATCACCGTGTGTCCGAACTCACCA
>JAMCZK010000050.1 GCA_023485685.1 Chloroflexota bacterium
TCTGTGGCTCCGTGGTGAATCTAATTGAGATAGGGAGAATCAATGGCTGAACCTAAACAATCCACAGGCGGCGAGGCTGCCAAACCTGTGACTCCGGCGCGTCCCCGCATTGTTGTTCCTCCAAATCTGGAAGCTGTTTACAGCAATGTGGTACGTATCTCGCATTCGCCATCCGAACTGGTTTTCGATTTCGGCAACATTTTGCCCGGGGAATCTGAAGTGCACATCAAGGCGCGGGTGATGATGTCCCCGCTCAGCGCCAAGTTGCTGCAAAAAGCTTTGGCTGACAACCTAACCAAGTTCGAGACTGTATTCGGCGAAATCAAACTGCCGCCCGGAAAGTCTTTGGCGGATGATTTGTTCCGGTCCTTGCAGCCCCCGGAACCTCCCAAGCCAGAGGGGCAGGGATGAGCCGCCTCGAGAGCATCGCCGAATCCATTCGCCAGAACTTCGACGCGCAAACCGCGGCCCGCGACGCCGCGCTGGCTCAGACCCGCCAACTCACGCGCCATTGCGCGCACGCCATTCGTGCAATCCACCGCGATGAGAAAGAGAACGCGCAGGTGGAACTGGATGCGGCACGCCAATTGGCTGAAGCACTGATGGCGGGTCTGAAAGATTTTCCGGACCTTTATTTCGCCGGTTACACGCAGGACGCGCTGAAAGAATATGCGGAGGCCAGCATTGTCAGCGCGTTGGTGCAGGATAGTGATCTGCCCGGTCCCGAAGAACTTGAATTGGAATCGGCCACGTATTTGCAGGGCTTGGCGGAAGCGGCCGGTGAATTACGCCGCCGCTGCCTGGATATTTTGCGCCACGGCCATTCTGAGGAAGCCGAGCGTTTGCTGGGCCAGATGGATGATATCTATGCGGTGCTGGTCACCATGGATTATCCCGATGCGGTAACTCGCGGCCTGCGCCGCCTCACGGATATCTGTCGCGGCCTGGTGGAGCGCACGCGCGGCGATATGACTATCAGCCTGCGCCAGGAGCGATTAGAGAATAGCTTGCAGAAGTTGGATGACCGGCTCAGCGAAGACGGAAAGCTCACGCCCAAGAAATCATAATGAAGGCGCGTTGGATCAAAGCCTCTGAACTTGGCGAATATTTGTATTGCCAGCGCGCCTGGTGGTATCGATTGCAAGGCATCCGGTCGGCTAATGTGCAGGAGCTAGCGCACGGGACCGCACAGCATTTGCGGCACAACCGCGGGCTACGATGGGCATCCTGGCAGCGTTTGCTTGCTTTCGTTCTAATTGTTGCCGCGTTCGTATTGTTCCTTTTTCAATTGATGCAATGAGCTATGTATCTGTTTGGCGCAGTTCTTCTCCTTGTATTTGCAATCATCCTCATTTGGCTCTCGGCGCAACAGCGCCGCACACTGGGTCTGCCAGAGGGCCGCGTCCTGTATGCGGATACAGGAACCCGGCGCGAATTGTTGGAGCCGCTCTACGCAGATGACTTGAACCTGGTCGGCAAACCCGATTACCTGGTGGAAAGCAAGTTGGGCCTGGTGCCTGTGGAGGTGAAAAGCGGGCGAACCCCTTCAAAGCCGTTCGACTCTCATATATATCAACTGGCTGCATATTGCTTATTGGTGCAACGGAATTATAGGAAACGGCCTCCTTACGGCATTATTCGTTATCCCGGGCGCAGTTTTGCAGTGGATTTCACCCGCGAATTAGAAGAAGATTTACTGACATTGCTAACTGAAATGCGTGCAGGTGCGGCGCTGCGGGAATTACACCGTTCCCATGAACAGCCAGGGCGCTGCATTTCTTGCGGGTTCTGGCAATTCTGTGAAGAAAGGTTAGTGGTTTAGAGTCAATCATAAGAGGCCGTAGAATGCCAGCCATTTACTCCAAGAGACGCTCGATCAGACTAAAGGGATATGATTACCGCCAGCCAGGTGCTTATTTCGTTACTATTTGCGAACACGGAAAAGAATCGTTGCTGGGGGCAATGGCCAATAATGAGGTGAAGCTGACAAACCTCGGTGCAATTGCAGCTGGAGGTTTTCAACTGTTGCCATCGCGATTCCCTTCAATCGAAATCCCTATCTTTTGCGTGATGCCAAATCATGTTCATGTCATAATTTGCAATACTAACGCCGGTAGGGGCGAGGTCACCTCGCCCTCACCAATTCAGGGCGGGGGAACCCCGCCCCTACCGAAGGATGCATTAGGAAAAATAGTTGCATTTTATAAATACCAGACTACTAAACAAATAAAGAATGCATTGACCACTTCCGGTTTGCGATTCTGGCAGCGCAATTATTACGAAAGAGTTATCCGCAATGATCGAGAATTGGAAGCCATATATGATTACATCGATACCAATCCTGCAAACTGGGATCGAGAGGAGCACCAGTAGTGGCTCATCATGCCGGAGGCAGTTTTCTCTTACGGCAGAGCTGCTACTTCTTCCTTTTAGCGCTGTAGAATCACCGCGGAGCGGTTAAGATAACTACTATGGCAAAGAAAACCGGCAAAAAAACATTTCAGCACATTGCAGTGCTGTCTCGCAGCCGCGCGGGCGAACCGATGGAGTTGGCGAAGCAGATCGCGGCCTTTTTGAGCGAAAGTAAACTGAAAGCCAGCGCCTCTTATATGCATGAAGAGAGCTTGCGCCAGCAGTTACAGGCCGGGAATTTCGATCTGGTCGTCGCCCTGGGCGGCGACGGCACCATGCTGCGCGCCGGACATTTCTGCGCGCCGCTGGGTATCCCTTTGCTTGGTATCAACCAGGGCCACTTCGGTTTCCTCATCGAGCTGGAGGAGAACGAATGGCGCGGTGTGCTGCCTAGGCTGGCAACCGGTGATTTTCGATACGAAGAACGTATGCTTATCCACGTGGAACACTGGCGAGATGGGAAGAAACAGGATGAGTGGGAAGCGTTGAACGAAGCCCTGGTGGGCCGCGGCAGCCTGGCGCGGCCGGTGCATTTGGCCGCCATCCTGGACGGGCGGCCCCTGACTACCTACGTGGCCGACGGGCTGATCATCGCATCGGCCACCGGGTCCACAGCTTACGCACTGGCCGCAGGCGGCCCCATCTTGCCACCGCAGATGCGCAACATGGTGCTGGTGCCTGTAGCGCCGCACCTCAGCATGGACCGCGCCATCGTGGTGGACGAAGGCTCGAACATTCGCGTCGAGCTGAAGCGCGGCGAAGACGCCGTACTCAGTGTCGATGGGCAACAATCCATTGAAGTGAAGCTGGGCGATTGGGTAGACTTGCGCGCCAGCCAATACAGTCTGCGGTTCTTGCGTTTCCAGGAGCCGGGTTACTTCTACCAGCGCTTACTTTCCATTATGGATAACAATCCTTCGGCAGAGATGGTTGACTGATGAGCAAGGCAGCCGTTACCTATTGCGCCAACCATCCCGACCGGGAAACCAGCCTGCGTTGCAACCGCTGCGGCAAATTCATTTGCGCCAAGTGCGCAGTGCGCACGCCTACTGGCTACCGCTGCCAGGAGTGTGTGCGTGGACAGCAGAAGACTTTTGAAACGGCATACAGCACCGATTACCTTGTGGCATTTATTGTGGCCGCTGGGCTTTCCGCGGTGGGTGGCTTCCTGGCGGCACGCATTGGCTTTTTTGCTTTGCTGCTTGCTCCCGCAGCCGGCGGCCTGATCGCCGAAGCAGTTCGCGCGGCAACCGGGAAACGCCGTTCGCCCCTTTTGTTCCTTATCACAGCTGCGGGCGTGGCCGTGGGCGGCGCCATCTTTGTGTTGCAACCTTTGTACTTTTTACTGCTCACCGGCGACCTAAGAGTTCTTTTTGCTGCCCTTTGGCCGGTGGTTTATGCAGTTTTTGCCACCTCCACGGCGTATTATCGCCTGTCGGGCATCCAGATGAATCGCTAGCCATGCTTACCGAGCTGCGCATCCAGAATTTCGCCATTATCGAAGATCTGACCCTGGAATTAGGTGACGGCCTCATTACCTTGACCGGTGAGACCGGTGCGGGCAAATCCATCCTTGTGGATGCAGTGGAAACCCTGCTCGGAGTGAGGGCGGATATCAACTTGATTCGCGCCGAAGAGGATCGCGCATCCGTGGAGGGTACCTTCAAGATCACCGAGCCTTTGCGCGCCCAGTTGCATGCGATCTTGCAGCGCGAAGAATTGCTGGATGACCCGAATTACGTCCAGATGCAGCGCGATTTCCGGCGTGAAGGCCGCAACGTAGCCCGCGTCAACGGGCGACCGGCGACTCTGGCTTTGGTTAAGGAGCTGGGCGAATTGCTCATTGACCTGCATGGCCAATCCGAGCACCTTTCCCTATTACGCGTACCCGCTCACCGCGCCCTCCTCGACCGCTATGCCGACAATGAAGCCGAGCTGGGTGCGTACCAAAAAACGTATGTCGAACTGGGCGAGTTGCGCCGCGAGCTGGCCAGTCTGCGCGAAGCAGAATTGGACGCCACGCGGCGCATTGAGTTATTAACCTTTCAGGTACAGGAAATTGAAGCTGCCAAGCTGCAACCTGATGAAGGACAGACGCTAAAAGAGGAGCGCACGCGCCTGGCGAATGCGGAAGCACTAGCCGCCAACGCCAACCTGGCGCTGGCGGCGATGGACGAAAGCGATCCGGACGCCCCATCGGCCAACGACCGCCTGGGCGCCGCGCTGGCTGCCTTGGGCCAGCTCGCCAAAGTGGACGCATCGCGGCACGAGCTGAAGAACCGCGCCCAAGAACTCTTTGACGACATGGCCGAGTTGGCACGCGATCTACGCAACTATCTCGAACAAATCGAATTCAATCCCAAGCGGCTGGAAGAGGTCGAGGAACGCCTGGCCTTGTTGCAGAATCTCAAGCGCAAGTACGGAGAAAATATTCCGGAGATATTGGCATTTGCCGAACGGGCGCGTAAAGATTTGGACAATATTTCCCACGCCGAGGAACGGCTCGCCGAATTGGAATCCGGCGAAAGGCAATTGCTCGACGCATTGGCTAAAGAAGCGATGGTTCTTTCCGCAAAACGCCATGGCGCGGCTGAAGATTTGGGTCAAGCTATCGAGAGCGAGCTCGACGATTTAAAGATGGAGGCGGCGCGCTTCGGCGTGGAATTCAAGACGCGGCCTGACCCCGAAGGTTTACCGATCGGCAACGAACGCCTGGCCTTCGATTCGTTTGGACATGAGACCGTGGAATTCCTTGTGGCTCCGAATCCCGGGGAAGGATTGAAGCCGCTGATCAAGATTGCTTCGGGTGGCGAGACGGCGCGATTGATGTTGGCGATGAAGAATGTTCTCGCGCGCGCCGATCAAACGCCTACCTTGATCTTCGACGAGATCGATCAAGGCATCGGCGGACGCGTGGGCGCCGTGGTAGGCGAGAAACTCTGGCGATTAGCACGCAGGCATCAAGTATTATGCGTGACTCATTTGCCTCAGTTAGCCGCATATGGAGACCAGCATTTCAAGGTGGAAAAATCTGTTCAAGGCGGGCGCACCACGACTCAAGTTGTTCAATTGGATGGGGAACCGCGCGTAAACGAATTGGCAAATATGCTTGGCAAAGTAAGTGAAGGCACCTTGCAATCCGCGAACGAGCTTTTGGATTCGGTGCGCGCCAACACCTCTATTCACGCAGAAAATTAATTCTGTAAAAAATTCTCGGCTTGTGCCAGGAATTTAATTCGCCGATTCGTGTTATAAATAAGCTAGATACTTCGGCTTTATGCTTACTCTTTTATTTGCGCCTGATCCGGACGAAGCCGCAATCCTTACATTGATCCTGGAACGCGCCGGGTTCGAAGTGCGGTTGATCTCTGAAGCGGACCGCGTGGCGCAGGCCTGGCAAGACCGTCCGGTCGAATTATTTTTCTTCGCTTTCGTCGATGACAAGACGTTAACTCCCGAATACATCAGCCAACTCCGCCTAGAGAATCAAGCGCCTATCGTATTGCTTGTCGAGCGCAGTGAAGAACGCCGCCAGATTTCGTTGATCGAAGCCGGCGCTGATTTGATTTTTGTGCGGCCTTACAGCCCGCGCCTGCTGGTGGCGCAGCTGCGCGCATTGATGCGCCGCAGTTCTGGTTTGCCTTATTTCAGCTTGCCATCACTGAATCAAGCTGGCGTCACGTTGGATCCCTCCAAGCGCAGTGTGCAAGTGGCAGACCGCGCTCCCGCCCGCCTGACGCAATTGGAATTCCGTTTGCTCTACGCGCTGATGACACACCCCGGGCGCGTGGTTCCCTCCGAGAATTTGGTGGAATACGTATGGGGCTATGGAGGTGAGGGCAGTCAGGGTCTGGTACGGGGACTGATCAGCCGACTGCGTTCCAAGCTTGAGCCGGACCCATCATCCCCGCGCTATATCGTGAATGAAGCCGGTATCGGCTATTATTTCGAACTGGAACCAAACCAAGCGCATATGTTCCCCAAAACTGAGACACAATTTACATAACTTTTCGATACGATTTCTATTCAGGCCCTGTATAGTCCCGCCCAAATTCCATGTACATCTGCAATCATTGCTGAAAGGAATCTTGTATGAATGAGGCTGTTTGCCCTTCCTGCGGCGCCGCGATATCCATCAAGGGCACACCCAAAATCGGCATGCATGTCACCTGCAAATCCTGCGATACCGAAGTTGAGGTTGTCTGGCTGGACCCCCTCGAACTGGATTGGCCGATGGATGAGTACGAAGGGGAAGAAGACATCGACGATTTCGACGACGGGGAGGAAGGCTAGGCGGTTGATAGTAGACAGTTGACAGTTGACAGTAGACAGTGACTGAAAAACGGACGTATATTGGCGTCCGTTTGTTGTTAAGTGGAAAATCAAAGACGGAGATTGCTTCCCATTCGCTTCTCCTTCGCTTACGCTCAGGACGACGGCTCAGGGCAGGCTCTGGGCTAACGCCCTCCTCGCAATGTGGGTTGGATTTTGTATCCGACCCTAGCTGCCACCAAGGTACTCCCGCAGTTGGTGGCTGCGAGTGGGGTGACGTAGCTTGCGCAGGGCTTTGGCCTCTATCTGACGGATGCGCTCGCGAGTTACGTTGAAGTACTGGCCTACCTCTTCCAGAGTGTGATCCTTGCCGTCCAGTAAACCATAGCGTAACTCTAATACTTCGCGTTCACGCTCCGTAAGCCCGGCCAGGGCGGACTGCACCTGTTCGCGCAGCATCTCGCGAGCGGCGGCGTCCATAGGGGCCAGGGCATCTTCATCCTGGATGAAGTCAGCCAACTCGCTGCCCTCGCCGGCGCCCACCGGGCTTTCTAGCGACATGGGCTCTTCGGCGCTGCGCAGGGTTTGTTCCACCTTGCTGGTGGCGCGTATCCAGCGCCGTCTCAAATCAGATGGCAGGTCTTTCCCTTGCTTCATGGCTGAGCGAATGGCTTTCACATCGGTCTCTTCAAGGAAGCCGCTCTCCACCGCCAGTTCTTCATGGCTGGGGTCGCGGCCGAGCTGCTGGGTGAGCTCGCGCTGGGCTCGCATCAGGCGCTGGATGGATTCCAGCAAATGCACCGGAATGCGGATGGTGCGCGCCTGGTCGGCAATGGAACGCGTAATTGCCTGGCGTATCCACCAGGTGGCATAGGTGCTGAATTTAAAACCGCGCGTGGGGTCGAATTTGTTCACGGCGCGCAGGAGACCGATATTGCCTTCTTGAATCAGGTCTTCGAATGTCGAGCCGCGACCTACGTAGCGTTTGGCAATGCTTACTACCAGGCGAAGGTTGGCGTTGATGATGCCAATTTGCGCTTCCATGGACCGGGTTTGCACCGCTGCCATGGCCACCAGCAATTCTTGATTGGATGGCAGCATAGAATTGAATTTCCGAGTCGATGGGAGCACGCCTTTTTTCTCCAGGCTTTTTTGGAATTTATCCAATAAATCTTTGGGGAAAAGGTAGAAGCCAATGTAAATGGCAAAAGCGCAGGCAGCCACAGAATCCCAGCGGGAATCTTTTCCCCATGTGCCATTATCTAAATAGCTGCGCATATAGGATGGCACTTCGATATCCCATGTGCGCTGTAGGCGCGCCGCTTCCTGAAGGATGGGCAGCAGTTCCGGAGGGCTATAGCCCAGGGCGCGGCATTCTTTGCCCAGACGCGACCAGGATTTGATCATATCGGCGTAGATCGTTCGGAAGATTGCGCGTGGCTCTGTCTTGGCTTTCTTGCCAACGGTAAGTTTCCTCTCGAGTATCTTAAGGCGTTTGGCGCTTTCTACCCGGGTGGCGAGCCAAAGCTCGCGGTCGGTATCCAGTAAACTGACGCGGCCGATTTCCTTCAGATAGAGACGGACGGGATCGTCGCCTGTTTCGGCGGTTTGTTCGCGCTGTGCCCGCGCGCTCTCTTCCAGCTTGCGCCAATCGGCGCGCAACGCCTCAAGCCCCTCGTCCTCTTCGGGGAGGTCTTCGCCCAGCTCGGATTCGTCGGGGGACAAATCCTCTTCTAGGACTTCTTCTTCGGGCTCGGGCTGTTCGCTCGGGTCTTTGCGAGGCTTCATAGCATTATTGTGCCGTGGGCAGATTACGGCCGGGGGCAAGGGCTCTATCGAGGCGCTGCAGGGTAACTATGTTTTGCAGCATTACTTGCTGGTATTCACTGGCTTTGAGATCTCCTGCCTCCTGCGCGTCCTCCTGCAGGAAACGCATCTGTTCATTATTCTTCCTTAGTGTACGCCTGCGTAACAAAAGGATGGACCGAAGCAAATCGTCAAATACGCGCTCCGCATTCGGGTCCAGCTCTCCACTAGTGACAAGCAATTCATCAGCGCGATCCAGCAATGGCAATGGCAAATTCTGCAAAGCATAGCTGGATGGCTCAAGTACATCTTGTTCCAGGGCTTCCAGCGACAGGCGGAACATTTCCTGGATGTCGCTGTTTTCGAAATCGCTGGAGGAAAGCCGCGGCAGCCCGGCTTCCTGCAAGGCACGGTCGACCCGGTACAGCAACTCGGGAGTGCGGATGATGATACTGAGGCAATGGGACTCCAGCCTGTAGTTGCTGTCGTCTGGAATGGGCGTGATGTTCGTTTCCCGAGGAACCGCTGTAGCGGTTATGCGCCGCCGCGGTTGGGCCTGGCGCCGGGCAGGGCGTTCGCTAAGCAGGCTGCGTTCATCTACATGCAATAGGTGCGCCAATTTCTGGATATAGCTGTCACGTTCGATGGGGCTGGGGATGTCATTAATCAGAGGCAACACTTGTCCTGCAAGATCGCGTTTCGCCTTCGGGTCAGCCAGGTTGCGGTCCTTGGCAAGGCTGAACATGACGTGTTCGACGATCGGTTTGGCTCCATGCAAAATCGTCGGCCATTCTTCGGGGTCTTTCAGAACTATTTCGTCCGGGTCCAACCCTTCGGGCAAGGCACTCACACGGATGTCTGCCTGCAGGCGGCCTTCGTGATGAAGCAGGCCACGAGCATCGAATACGGGTTCGGCTTCGCGGTCCAGGCTTAGGCGAGCAACTTCCAGGCCGCGCAAGGTGGCCTTGTCACCAGCCGCGTCCGCATCCAATGCCAGGACAATACGCTTGCTCAGCCGCTTGAGTAGGCGCAACTGCCCGTCGCCTAAAGCGGTGCCCATGGGGGAAACGGCGTTGGGATAGCCAGCCTGATGCAAGGCGATGACGTCGAAGTAACCTTCGACTATAACCACTTGGTCTTCTTTGCGAATCGCCTTGCGCGCCTTGTCCAGGCCATATAGAAGGTTGCCTTTATCGAAGAGTGCGTTTTGAGGAGAGTTGAGGTATTTCGGCTGGTCCTCATCCCTCAGCGCGCGGGCGCCAAAGCCGGCCATGCGGCCGCTGCCATCGCGGATGGGGAACATAAGGCGGTGTCGGAAACGGTCGTAGCGGCGGCCGTCGTCCCGTTCGCTGAGCAGGCCGGCGTCGTTCATTTCTTCGAACGTGTAATGGTGCGACTGGAGGTAAGTCGACAATGCTTCGTAGGAATCAGGCGCGTAGCCGAGGCCGAAGGACTCGATGCTGGCATCACCGATGCCGCGCCGGTGTAAATACTCCAGGACGGGTTTGCCGGCTTCAGAGGTTAATAGTTGGTTATGAAAAAAAGTAACGGTTTCTTCGAGCAGTTCACGCAGGTGACCATGCTGTTCCTTGGCAAGTTGCTCCATGGGGCTGGGGGCGCGTAGTTGCACTCCGGCGCGCTCGGCCAAACGGCGCAATGCCTCCGGAAAATCCCAGCCTTCCTTCTTCATGACAAATTTGAAGATGTCGCCGCCTTCGCTGCATTGGCCAAAGCAGCGCCAAGTGCCCGTGTCGGGGAAGACCACAAAGGAAGGCGTGCGCGTATTGCTGTGGAAGGGGCAGAAGCCGGTGTAATTTTTCCCGGACCGGCGCAATTGTACAGTCTCGGAGACCAGGTCTACGATGTCGAGGCGGGACTTGATTTCCTCTACACTGCTCATAGGCTCCAATTGGCAGCCCTTATTGCCCTGAGGCGAAGCGGTGATCTCAGCGTTCTGGGCGGCCAGAAAAGGCATTATAACTCAGGCGTTTATTTGCTCTTGGGCGTTCGAAAATGCCCGCGTGGTAATATTCGTTTTCCGAACCCGTTCTTAGGAAGAGATCATGCACGTTTTTCGAGCCCATCAGCCTAATCATTTTGACCTGCCCGAGCGCATCCAGCGCCTGGGGGAGCTTGCATATAACTTGTGGTGGACTTGGACGCCGAGCGCCGAAGACCTGTTCTCGCACATCGATCCAACGGCATGGGACCAATCGCGGTACAACCCGATTTTGTTTTTGCGTGGAGTAAGCAAGCACCGATTGGAAGCAGCCGCTCAGAATTTGGATTACGTCGATCTTTATGATCGCCTTTGTTCGGCATTTGATATTTATATGGCGGCGCGCGACACCTGGTTCAAGCGCAATTACCCCGATTTCGAAAATCAACCCATTGCGTATTTTTCCACGGAATTCGGATTGCACGAAACGCTGCCGATGTATGCGGGCGGCCTGGGTATTCTGGCCGGCGACCATTTGAAGGAGGCCAGCGATTTAGGCATCCCACTGGTGGCTATGGGCTTTATTTACACGCAGGGGTATTTCTTCCAGCACATCAGCGAAGATGGCTGGCAGGAATCACGGCGGGTTACGCTGAAATTTGAGGATCTACCTGTGATGCCATTGCTTGACGAGGACGGTCAGCCGATGACCGTGACATTGGATTTGCCGGGGCGCACGCTCAGCGCGCGTTTGTGGGAAATCCATGTGGGGCGCCTGCCGCTTTATTTGCTGGACAGCAATGTAGATGCAAACAATGAGGCTGATCGCGCGCTCACTGCGCGCCTCTATAGCGCTGATATGGATTTGCGCATCTCGCAGGAGATGCTGCTCGGAATTGGCGGGGTACGCGCCTTGCGGATGCTGAGCTACAACCCTGTGGTATGGCACATGAACGAAGGCCATTCCGCATTCCTGGGCCTGGAACAGGCGCGCGAGCTGGTGCAGGCCGGGAAATCGTTGGATGTAGCAGTCGAAAAGATTAAAGCGCAAAATGTGTTCACCACTCACACTCCCGTCCCGGCAGGCAACGACGAATTTCCGCTATGGCTCGTTGATCGATATTTCTCAGGCTTCTGGTCAGAACTAGGGTTGGATCAGGAAGGCTTTATCGACTTGGCCGGCCGTGAGAATCCGAATGGGCAGCCCACCTTTAGCCTGCCGGTATTGGCCCTGCGTTTCTCGGGTCAAGCGAACGGAGTCTCGGAACTGCATGGCCAGGTGGCGCGAAAGATGTGGAGCTTTTTGTGGCCCGGTGTCAAAGAAGAGGACGTGAGGATAAGTTACATCACCAACGGAGTCCACACCAATACCTGGCTGGCCCGCCGTATGGGTTCCCTTTATACCAAGTATCTCGGCAAGGATTGGCGCGACCATCTGGATGATCAGGATATGTGGGAGCGCGTCCTGGAAATTCCCGACGAAGAATTATGGAGGGTTCGCCGCCACCTGAAGCGTAGGATGGTGGCGTTTATTCGCGAACGTGCCAGGGGCCATTGGATGTACGAGGGTGTTCATCCGGTTCAGGTGATTGCTTCAGGAGTTATGCTGGACCCCTACGCATTGACCATTGGGTTTGCGCGGCGTTTCGCCACCTACAAACGAGCCAACCTCATCCTACGCGACTTGGATCGTTTGATGGATTTACTCAAGCGTCCCAACAGACCCGTGCAGATTATTTTCGCCGGCAAGGCGCACCCTTCTGATGAGCCCGGGAAAATGCTCATTCAAGACGTGTATCGGGCGGTGAAGAAAGCCGAAAACGGCGGCCGCCTGGTCTTTCTCGAGGACTACGACATTCACCTGGCGAGATATTTAGTCCAAGGCGTTGATGTGTGGCTGAATACTCCCCGGCGTCCCATGGAGGCCTCAGGCACCTCGGGGCAGAAGGCGGCGATCAATGGAGCTATCAATTTCTCTATCCTGGATGGATGGTGGCGCGAAGGTTATAACGGCAAGAACGGGTGGGTGATTGGCGCCGAGAACGAATACGCCAGTTCTGAGGAACAGGATCGAGAAGACGCTGAAAGTTTATACGATATTCTGGAAAATCAGGTCATCCCGCTTTATTATGACGACCGCACTCCCAACCAGGCTTCTTCTGCCTGGCTGGCGATGGCCAAGGAATCCATTCGCAGCATGGCGCCAAAGTTCAGCGCCCGCCGCATGCTGAAGGAATATGTGCAAAAGATGTACCTTCCCGCCATCGAGCAGAAAGTGAAGGCATAAAAAGATCAATGGAATTCGTCTTAACTCCCGAAACCATTCTCGTCGCGCTGGGCATTTTCGTTGCGCGTTTAATAAACCAGACCCTGGATACGGTCAGGTTCATGATGACCATCCGCGGACGCAAACTGGTGGCCTGGATTATGGGCTTCAGTGAAACAGCAATTTTCGTTGTGACCTTGAGCGCGGTCTTCAGCGATTTGAATAACATTCTCTACATCGTGGCGTATGCAGCTGGCTTCGCCACGGGCAACACCGTCGGCATGCTGGTCGAAGAGCGTCTGGCCATCGGCTACATACATCTGCGCATCATCAGTTCAAAGCGCGGCAGCGCCATCGCCGATAAGTTGCGCAAAGAGGGATACGGCGTAACGGAAATCCCAGCCCGCGGCAAGGATGGTACGGTGACATTACTGGATGTCAGCGTGCGGCGAAAACAGGTAAAGGAAGTCCACGACCTCGCGCAGAAGGTGGATAAGTCCGCGTTTATCAGCAGTGAGGAGATGCGCCCGCTGTGGCGAGGATATTGGGGCGGGGCCAGGCAACGCTTCTAAGGTCTTTTAGAACAGATTGGGGATTGCTCCGCTCGCAGAAAATGCTCGCTCGCAAAACGGAGTTGGTGAAGCGCCAGCCCTAGATTACGAAATCCCCGTTTTTGTAGAATAACTCCCCATCCACAGTAACTTCGGAATCCTAGCGTAAATCGCAGATCATGTCCCAGTGAATGGCGCTGTTGTTCTTGCTTCCGGTCTCTGGGTAGCCGGCCCCCAAGGCCATGTGGAAGGAACCGCCAATCTTTTCATCGAAAAGGATGTGGCCAGTGAAGCGATCGATATCTTTATTCAAGCCAAAGGCAAATTCGCCTACATAACTGGAACCGGCATCCGTGTTGGTCATCTGGTTTAGAAAATCTTCCCGTTGGCGAGCAGTGGCTTTGACCACCTTGCCGTCTTCGAATTGCAGCTCGGCCCCTTCGACGACAACTCCCATTTCCACTGCAGGGTAGGTGTAACGCACCCAGCCGTTGAGTGAGTTTTCCACTGGACCGGTGAAAATCTCGCCATCGGGCATATTATGTAATCCATAGGAATTCGCGAAGGTTCGGTCTTTGATGGACAATGACAGATCCACATTGGGGCCGCGTAACTGCACGCGGTCATGACCATTCAGAGCATGGATATATTTTTCTTGTTCTACCTTGATACTCTTCCAATGGGCAACGGGGTCCTTTTCAGGCGCATGCACAGCCTTGTAGACAAAATCCTCATACTCGATAAAGCCCATTCCGGCTTGACTGGCATAGCCGCGAGTTGGGTAGAGGGTCGTGACCCATCTAAAATCGCCGGCAGCGCCACGCTCGAATTGCGACTTCAGGATCGAAGAATTTCCTTCCGCCCAAGCCGACTGTTTCTTTGTATCTGCGTGCATCAGGGCTTTCGTATTCGCCTCAGACCAGATGCGGATGCGGGCTTCGAAATGTTCGTAGGCCTGGGCCATTAGTTCGTTTTTGTGCGCGGCTGGTTCATAAGGCATATATTCAAAGTAGAGCTCGCGTTGCTCAGGAAACTCCATCTGCAGGTAGGGATGCCCACCGCGCTGTAAAACCTGCTTGTAGACTTCCTGCAACATGGGCAAGGCTTCAGTGCTTGTTTCGATGAAGACGCGGTCGCCGGGGAGGATGTGCGTGCAATAATCCACCAAGATGCGGGCAAAACTTTCCAGGCGCGGGTCGGACATTGATTCTCCTTAGCTGACCAACATCTCCAGCATTCTAACAGTCACCAAGGCTTGTTCCTATTTGTGACAAATGACACTTTTAGGGACGGGTACACCTCCCCTAAAATTACCAAAGCTAACGAATGACCCCCAAAAAAGGAACAAAGAATGAAACGTATATTGCTGTTCTTGCTGGGCGCTCTTGTTGTATTGGCTGTCTTGATCCAATTATTCCCCTATGGTCGAAACCATACGAACCCCCCAGTCGTACAAGAGCCGAATTGGGATAGCCCCCGTACTCGGGAGCTATCGGTAAGGGCGTGTTTCGATTGCCATAGCAATGAGACTATTTGGCCCTGGTACAGCAATATAGCCCCCATCTCCTGGTTGGTGTACCGCGATGTGATTGAGGGACGCGAGACGCTTAATTATTCCGATTGGGGCAGCCAACGCGGTGAAGGCGCTGAGCCCGGAGAGGCTGGTGAAAAGATTTCCGAAGGCCTGATGCCGCCATCTTATTACTTGCTCACCCACCCGGATGCCCGTTTAAGCGATGCGGAAAAGCAGGAGCTGATTCAAGGGCTGCAGAAAACAAGGTAGCCAAGTGGGGATTTAATCAATGCTCAAATGATAGAATCCACTTTTGACCCCAAGGTAGGATCAAAAGTGTGAAGCAAGTATTGCAAAAACTCAACACTGGAAAAACTGAAGTTATTGAGATTCCTGTTCCAACACCATCTTCTGGCACGGCGCTGGTGCGCAATGCTGCTTCGTTAGTTTCAGCGGGCACCGAACGCGCTTTGGTGGAGTTCGCGGGCAAATCGCTGCTAGGCAAAGCCCGGTCGCGCCCCGATCTGCTGCGCCAGGTGCTTGACAAGGCGCGCCGCGAGGGTTTGCTGAACGCAGCCCGGGCCTCTGTCGGTCGCCTGGACGAAGCGATGCCGCTAGGGTATTCCTCTGCCGGAACCATTGTGGAGTTGGGGCGGGGGGTTCAAGGCTTCCGCGTCGGCCAGCGAGTGGCATGCGCCGGCGGCGGCTACGCGGTGCACGCCGAATATATCGTCGTTCCACAAAATTTATTGGCGGCAATTCCTGAAGGTGTAGAACTGGAGTCAGCGGCATTCGCGACTTTGGGTGCTATCGCAATGCATGGCTTTCGGCTTGCCGAAACCCAAATAGGTGCGCGCGTCGCAGTGATCGGGCTGGGTTTGCTGGGCCAACTGGCTGCCAGTATCGCGCAATCTGCCGGCTGTCTGGTGCTTGGCATCGATTTGGATGATGGACGCGTTGCCCTTGCTCGAAAACGCGCCTTGAAGGCTATTGAGCGCAAATCGGCGGAAGAAACCGCTTGGTCAATGACCCACGGTCAGGGCTTTGATGCCGTATTGGTGTGTGCAGACGCCGAGTCAAGCGACCCGGTTGAATTGGCCGGAGAAATCGCCCGCGACCGGGCGCGGGTGGTCGCTATTGGCGCGGTGGGTATGCAAGTTCCGCGTCGAACTTATTACGCCAAGGAACTTAACCTTATCGTTTCGCGTTCTTATGGTCCCGGCCGTTACGACCCGGGTTACGAAGAAGCCGGATTGGATTACCCAATCGGTTATGTGCGCTGGACCGAAGGCCGCAACCTGCAGGCCTTCGTAGACCTGCTGGGCCGGGGCGCGATTGATGTTTCCAAGTTAATCTCGCACCGTTTCCCAATCGAAAAGGCCACGCGAGCTTACGATTTGTTCCAAGGTAAGCAAGCTTTTCTGGGCGTACTAATTACGTATCCCAAGACTCGAGAGAAACTGGAAGCTACCAAGCGCCTGCAATTCCCTAGTGCTACCCGGCCTTTAACAAAAGGGCGCGTGCGCCTTGGAGTCTTGGGCGCAGGAAACTTTGCGCGCTACACCATGCTCCCCGCGCTGAAGGGATTGCGAGGTATTGAACTTGTCGGTATCGCCTCGGCTTCCGGGCGCCAAGCGGCAGACCTGGGGCGTCGTTATGGCTTTCGATATGCCAGCAGTGATGATCAGCAGATCCTGAAAGACAAGGCTATTGACGCCGTGGCTGTTCTTACCCGGCATCATTTGCATGGCAGCCAGACACTAGCCGCGCTGAAGGCAAGCAAACATGTGTTTTGCGAAAAACCTCTGGCCCTCAGTGGAAAAGAATTGTCAGCGATTGAAAAGACCATCACTAAGCAGGGGACGGGATTATTGATGGTTGGTTTCAATAGGCGCTTTGCCCCGCTGGTCAAGCAATTGGTTTCATTTATCGGTCAACGCGAACAACCTCTGGCCGCTCATTACCGCGTGAACGCCGGGCCGCTTCCTGCGAATCATTGGCTGCTTGACCCCGCTCAAGGAGGCGGACGCTTGCTCGGGGAAGGTTGCCATTTTATCGATTTCCTTACCTTCCTCGCAGGGACTCCTCCTGTTTCCGTTTTCACCCAGGCATTAAGTGCCGAGGTCGAACGCGGCCAGGAGAACTTACAAGTAACTCTGCGCTTCGGTGACGGATCCCTTGGCACATTGACCTATCTTTCCAATGGGGATCGCTCCTTGCCGAAAGAGCGCCTTGAGGTTTTCTGCGGCGGCAAGGTCGCCATTTTGGATGATTTCCGCGCCCTGGATCTGACTCACAATGGCCACACACGCGGCTTGCGCGGCAGCCAGGATAAAGGACACCGTGCAGCGTGGCAGGCCTTCATTTCCAGCCTGCGCACCGGCGCGCCGCCACCTATTCCTTATGAACAACTAATTGGAGGACTGCGGGCTACTTTCGCAGCCCTTCGTTCATTGGAGACTGGGAAAGAAGTCGAGATATAGTTAGCCAGTCAGCGGATCTGATCCTTGAGATTGCTTCGTCGTGCTTCGCACTCCGTGCAGCGAGTGAAAATCATCGTTCGGTTTGTGAAATTTGACACCCACTAACACCCATGATAAACTTGCCGCGACCTACACCCTTCGTTGCGTTCGCCACACTGTAGGTTACCGGGTGCACCATGCTACAAGACTACCTTCCCATTGCCATCCTTATTGCCCTGTCGACCGCCTTTGCGATTTTAGTTGTGGTGATTGGGCATTTATTTGGCCCCAAACGCCCCACCACCCGTAAAGCCGCCCCCTACGAATCAGGGATGAAGCCTATCGGCCCCGGAACCCGCCGGATGCCGGTACGCTTCTATTTGGTCGCCGTTCTCTTCATATTATTCGACATTGAAGTTGTCTTTTTCTTGCCATGGGCAGTGGCTTTTCGCCAGTTGGGCGTTTTTGGCTTAGTTGAAATGTTCATTTTTATCCTGATCCTTCTGGTCGGCTACGTGTACGCCTGGAAAAAAGGGGCTCTGGAATGGGATTAGAGCAGAAACTCGGGCACATGGGCGTGGTGACCACCACACTGGAGAGCGTGGTGAATTGGAGCCGCGCCAATGCCATGTGGCCAATGTTGTTTGGCCTCGCCTGTTGCGCGATTGAGATGATGGGCGCCCAGGCCTCCAGCTATGATATGAGCCGCTTCGGCATGGAACTGATGCGGCCCAGTCCCCGGCAATCAGACTTAATGATCGTGGCTGGGCGGGTGAGCCGCAAGATGGCGCCTGTTCTGCGACGTCTTTACGACCAGATGCCAGCGCCCAAGTGGGTCGTCTCTATGGGTGACTGCGCCTCCTGCGGCGGCGTTTACAACAATTACGCCATCGTGCAGGGCGTAGATGAGATCGTGCCGGTGGACGTGTACGTGGCTGGCTGCCCGCCGCGCCCCGAAGCCCTCATCCACGGCATTCTGACTTTGCACGAAAAAATCAAAGCAGAAAAACTCAAGGAGTGGGCATAGTGCATGCGCAAAAGAGGCGCACGCGTTGGAGTTGCTACTCGGCTATGCCGAGTAACGCAACATCCACGCGAGCAGGGAAAGTGTGTAGCAGTTTTGGGATGAAAAAGAAAGATAAATTGATCAAACCGATGAAGCACCCGGATCCAAATGAATAGTGCATTGCAATCCATCGTGTCCGATCTGGAGACCAGCTTTGCTGCCAAGGCTGGCGAGTTCCGCGGCCAGGCGCGAGTGATCATTGCGCCCGATCGCATCGTGGAGGCGGCGCGCGCGCTGCGAGACAAGCATGGCTTTGAAATGCTGGCGGCGTTGAGCGCTGTGGATTACTGGCCACAGCGGGAGCCGCGGTTTCATGTCGTTTACGAATTCAAGGCGGTTGCCAAGAAGCTACGGCTCGAAGTCCGCGTCCCCCTCAATGGGGACGAACCCGAACTGGACACGGTTAGTTCTGTGTTTCCAAATGCCAATTGGCATGAACGTGAACTCTGGGACATGTTTGGATTAAAGATTAAGAATCATCCCGACTTGCGCCGCATTCTGATGCCTGAGGACTGGGTGGGTCATCCACTACGCAAAGATTATCCACTAGGCTATGAAGAAGTGCAATTCACCTTCAATTTCGAAGAAATTGATCAACGCAAGCCGCGGCCCAAGGATTAATCGACAATGTCGTTGCAACAGGTTGAACTTACCTCGGATGACCTACGCCATTTAGTTTCCAATCGCGCACTCCAAGGCGAGACGGTGCTGCTCAATATGGGGCCGCAGCACCCCAGCACGCATGGCGTGCTGCGTTTGCTATTGGAGCTGGATGGCGAAATCGTGGTGAATTGCATCCCGGATATCGGCTTCCTGCACACGGGCATCGAAAAGAATATGGAAGCTAAGACCTACGAGAAGGCCGAGGTGATGACCGATCGGCTGGATTATCTCAATACCATGGGAAACAACCTAGTCTATTGTCTGGCGGTGGAGAAATTAGTCAACCTGGACGTGCCACCGCGCGCCCAAGCCGTGCGCGTGTTATTCACTGAGCTGCAACGTATTGCTTCCCACCTGGTTTGGCTGGGCACCGCCGCGTTGGATCTGGCGGCCATGTCCGTATTTCTGTATTGCTTCCGCGAGCGCGAGCGGATATTGGACATCATGGAAATGTGTTCCGGGCAGCGCATGATGACCACGTATTTCCGGCCGGGTGGCCTGTGGCGCGATTTACCCGCGGAATTCGAAGATGCCGTGCGCGGTGTGCTGCGTGATTTCCCGCGTCGTATCGATGAATATGAAGGCTTGCTGACCAACAATCCAATTTTTGTTGACCGTACCAAGGGAATAGGCAAATTGAGCGTGGCCGATGGCCTGGCTTGGGGAATCACGGGTCCCTCCTTGCGCGGCTCAGGTATTGCTTATGATCTGCGTAAAGAAGAACCCTATTCCGGTTACGAACAATATGAATTTGATGTGGCCACCGCAGATGGCGGCGATGTGTACGCGCGCTATTTGGTGCGCATGGAAGAGATGCGGCAGTCTTTGCGAATTGTGCAGCAGGCCCTGGATGCGTTGCCCTGGGGTCCCTTCCGCAGCAACAATCGCAAATTCGTGCCGCCGCCGCGTGCCGAACTTGGCACCAGCATGGAAGCGGTCATCCACCACTTCAAGTTATGGACCGCGGGCTTCCCTGCGCCGAAGGAATCCGTCTACGTGCCCGTGGAATCTCCTCGCGGTGAACTCGGAGTACTGTTAGAGGGAGACGGCGGTCCCAAACCCTATCGCTGTTACTGGCGCACACCTTCTTTTGTCAGCGCCGCGCAGCGCGCAAGGCAG
>JAMCZK010000036.1:0-1584 GCA_023485685.1 Chloroflexota bacterium
CTTGGGGGCAAGTTTACGCATCCGCATATCATCGATCATGCGTTGACGTAGGGGGGTAATGCCTTGGGTCGAAGGGATCATGACGCTGCTCCTATCCTGAAAGCAGGCGATTTGCCTGAACTTTCAAAATAGGAAATGGAGGGCACTTTGTCACAATAGCCCACGAAATCAGAACGAAGCCACCCTACCGCGCGAGCGGTTTAGTCCTACGCTGCAAAAGAGTCATTGGGTGCGCATTCCGGCGATCGTGGGCAGGGATTCCGCTGATCGTGGGCACCCCCGAAAAGCGTACATTCTGGTCGCCTGCTGTGGCGTCGCCTGCTGGCTGCCTGAGGCGTACTGCGCCCAAAATCTGCCCACTAGG
This sequence comes from Chloroflexota bacterium, assembly GCA_023485685.1. Taxonomy (GTDB): domain Bacteria; phylum Chloroflexota; class Anaerolineae; order Anaerolineales; family UBA11579; genus JAMCZK01. Next base: position 365 of record JAMCZK010000036.1, read on the forward strand.
GGCAAAACGGACGGGATCTCGCCCACAACATCGCGGAATGGGCCTATTCCGGGCAAATGCGCGGGAAGAAATCGGCGTTTTCATGCCTGATCAGGGGTTCCCTAATTGGCGGTCCAATGCCTATTGGATTGGTTGGGAATGCTCCTGCACACGTGCGCGGTGAAATTGCAAATAGGATTGATGCTCGGGTGCGAGCCAGCGTAGTCGGAGTTCCGGTGAAATGCCCAGCAAGTACAGATCGGCAGTTGCCAGCGCTGGGGAAAGTAGCAGGCGGCCCTGCGCATTGAAGCTGATCAGGAGGCGGTCGAAGAGGGCATCGAGGTTGGCGGTGAGCAAAAAACCGTTGAAGACATCCAGCCGTTCCGCATCTGACTCGCATTCCGCCCAGGGTTTGGCATGGCTGGCGCGGAGCACATCGGGCAAGGCCAGGCCGGTGACGGCGCAGGCGCCGCCCCAGTAGGTCAGCATGGCTTCGCGGAATTTCTGCTGGCCGATGCGCTGGCGTACCATGCGTTCGACTTCTGTGTGCAGCGTCTCTGGTGGCAACGCGGCCAGCTCCTCGCTCACGGCATCTTCGTAGCTGCGGGCAACCTGATTGGGCAAGGCCCGCGACAGACTGGCGGCACGCAGCAGCAGGGTGGCGAGTTCCGTATTTCCGGGGATCAGAAAATGGTTATCGACCGATGTCCACTGAGGAAAACTACGGGCCAACTCTCCCGGTAGAGTGGCTGACGTCGTCTCGAAATAGGCCTGGTACCCGTCATCCGCAGTGCCCGTAACCGTGACGCGGGTGGGGTGTCTGGCAGAGGCGAGGCAGACGGCTTGCGGGTTGCGGACAGGACATGCTCAAAGCCGTGGTCATGGCCGGTTTTTTCCAGCAGGGCTATTTTCAGCGAGCCCATCTTCAAGGCTCCGGATGTGCGCTCGGGTTGTCGGTCAGGCGGCCTGCTCGGGCTTGTGAATGGCCGCCAGTTCCTCGGCCAACCGACGTTCTGCAACGGTCAGATCGTAAGCCTGTTGCATGCGTAGCCATATCCCCGGCCCGTTACCCAGATACTTGCCGATACGCAAGGCCATCTCCGGGGTGATGCCCTTGAGCTCAGACAGGATGCCGTGAACGGTCTGGCGCGAGACCCGCAGGCCACGGGCAAACTCTGCTACAGAGATATCCAGTGCGGGCAGTACCTCTTCCCGCAATATCTCGCCAGGATGCGTCGGTA
>JAMCZK010000036.1:1594-4050 GCA_023485685.1 Chloroflexota bacterium
CACTTGCTCAACGGTCATTTCGTCCATTGGACACCCCCTTCCTTAATGGTAATTCTCCAGATCAATGCGCCAGGCATCTCCTTCACGCCACTCGAAGGTGATGCAATAGGGTCCATTCACATGAACGGTGTACCGCTTCGGTTTCCCCTCCAAAGCATGGCAGTCAAAACCTGGCACGTTCAACTCCTCCGGAGATGTCGCAGCGTTTATGGCATCGAGCCTGCGCTTGCAGCGGGTTACCAAATCCGCACCGACTTTCGCCGATTGACCTGTTTCGAAAACCTGTTTGAGGCCCTTATGCACAAAACTTCGTATCAAGTGGAACCCTCGGAGAGGTTGTTACCGTCCTGTTAAAAACTACACCGGCAGTGCCATAGGTGTCAATCATCTGTTGACAGTCGCTGGCACGCGCACCAGCCTTTTCTATCCGGGCGATTTTCAGCGGGTCCATGCGGGGGTCTTCGCTTCACTCTCCAGCCGATTCCAGTCGATGCGACGACTGCGCCAGTGTACGTCGATGGCCTGGGTAAAATCCGGGCGTACCAGCTTGGCGCGTGCTTCGCAGGTGTCGGCGGATTCGCGGCGGATTACCAGCCCTTCCAGTGGCCCGTGGCGGTAGTGACTGGGTGTGCTGAAGACCTGTTGTTCCAGCTCTTTTAAGATGCTGTGGCCGTGCATCACCTGCGGGACAAGGGCTAAACCGGCCTGTTCCGCGAGACGGTTGCGTCGCCGTGTGCTCCAGAACCGCCCGATACCACGGTCATAGACATCGAAGAGCAAAAACCAGTCGGGTAAGGCAGCGTAATCCAGCGAATGGCGGGCGGCGCACCATTCGCCAAACAGGATCAAATCGGGTGTAAACACGGCACGCAGAGCTTCGTCATGCTGCGCCATCCAGGCGGGCAGGCGCGTGAACTGGCCGACATGCGGTTCAACCAAGTATTGACCGCGGTTTTGTGCGCGCAGGGTGCCATCGGGCGCGAGTGAAAGGCCCAGATTGGCGCCATCGAGCTTTTCCTCCACCACCACCTCGTCTGTCAGCAAGGCACGCGCCTCGGCGGGTGCCAGCACCTTGTCATCGCGCGGGGCGCCTTGGCCCAGCCAGGCAAGGTGCGGGGTGTGCGGGAAACGGAAGAAGTCGTCAGTCATCCAGCGCCAACCTTTGATGTGTACCAGTCATCGGGCAGCAGCCTCCGGAAGCAAAGGCCTATATCTCTCAACTGTGCTTCCGCAATAAACCAGTCTGTCTCTGCTCCGTACACAATCGGCGGCACTTGGTCAAAAAGAATCTGCGCAGCTAATGCACATGCCACCCACTTGCGATCCTCCCGATCCGTTACCAATGCTTCATGGGCAGCGGCGTCTGTCAAGGTAGTTGTCGCGTCACCCAATTTTAAGTAGCCTTTTTATCCTGTCGTTGCGGGTTCAGATCTACCGCACCGACGGGTGTCCAATGGCGTGTGCCGCCTGACCAGCGCGCAGGATTTCTCGCCTTGCCCGCCTCATAGAGGACATGGCGCTTCGTCAGCAGCGCGTGATCCTCGCCCCGGTGACGCTGGGCGGGGGTCACGAAGCGAATGCGGCGGTGACGGTGCTCATGGTTGTACCAAGCGATGAAATCACGCACCCAGATTCGTGCGGTGTCGAGGTCCGCAAAGCCACTTTCCGGCCACTGCGGACAGTATTTCAGCGTTCGGAACAGGGACTCTGAATACGGGTTGTCATTATCGTAGAGCTTGGCCAGCAGGGTAGATGATTTCATCGGGGCGCCATTGTCGGAGTGCAAGACCAATGGCTGCCGCCAGCATTGCTCCGCCGTAAAGCCCCTCTGGATGAGCGCAGCGGCATACTCGCCACTCTCCTCCGTATGGACCTCCCAGGCCACCGCCTTGCGGCTGTAGAGGCCCCTCGTAGGAGAGGTGCCGTGCAGGAGCAATCCATTATTATCAATAATGATGGAATCCAGCTTGCCGACATTGGGCTGGGAGCGTAAACGATCAACATGAGATATCCCATACAGCTTTGTTACGGGAGAAAGCCGACCGCCTCGATAGGGAAATATCTTAATTTTGCTCCGAACATTATCCCAACGCCTTCCGCGCGTTGACAAAAATCTGCATCCAGGGTGTAGCCTCACCCCACTCCGGCGGCCGCCAGCTCATCTGCAGGCTACGCACGACCCGCTCCGGGTGCGGCATAAGGATAGACACCCGGCCGTCCTCATTACAGAGACCGGTAACGCCTTGCGGGGAGCCGTTGGGATTGGCTGGATACTGCACTGCGGGCTGTCCCTGGGCATCCACAAAACGCATGGTAACATACCCTGAAACAGGCTGATCCCCGGCGAAGTGCGCCCGCCCTTCGCCGTGGGCAATAACGATGGGCGCATAAGTGCCCGCCATACCCGCAAATAACAGCGACGGCGAATCCACGACCTCGACCATGGCCAGCCGCGC
>JAMCZK010000013.1 GCA_023485685.1 Chloroflexota bacterium
TCGCAGCCAGCACCATCTTCATGGCGTCATAGGCGAACGGGGCAAAGCCGGCCGCAGGGCCTTCACCGAACAGTTCATTGTAGCTGGCCAGGAAATCTCCCTGCACTGTAGGATCAACAAACGGTCCGGAGAGATACATGCCAACTGAGCATTGCCCAGCCGCTGGCGGGAAGGTGCTGGTGAGCAAACCATCAGCGCCCATCAACACAGTGTTTTCCAGGCCGGAGACATCGCATTTCGCGTCAGCAATGTAGCCGCCTTCAGGTTCGAAGATGGGGAAGTAGATGATCCCCGGCGAACCGGTGGCAATGCTGGTGAGCACTGGTCCCATATCCAAATCGCCGACGTTTACGGCTTCCTGGGCAGTAATCGTGCCGCCGAGTTCAGCAAACACTTCGGCAAACACTGCCTGGAGGCTTTCCGCATAGGGGCTACCATCATGAATCGTAGCAGCGCTGGTCATCCCCAATTCGTTGAAGGCAAACTCCGCGGCTACACGACCCTGGAAGAGGTCGTTGTGCGCAGTGCGCAGATAGCCAGGCCAGGCATCGGGGTGATCGGGGTTGGTGAGGTCGGGGTTGGTGTTTGACGAGGAAATCATGAGCATGCCGGCTTCAGAGATCAGAGGCATTGCGCCACGTGCTTCGCTGGAGCATGCGGTGCCAATAACGGCTACCACAGAGGGGTCAGCGGCAATCTTGGCACCTGCAGCCTGGCCACCTTCGATGCTGCACAGGCCGTCTTCACCGTCCCACTGGATCGGGTGCCCCAAAAGTTCGAAGTTGATCTCATTGAGCGCAACTTCGGCACCGCGGACGTTAGTGGTCCCAAGGGGTTCAACGGCACCAGTGACCGGCTGGATCCACGCGAGGTGGATCGGATCGCCGGGGGCGACGGTCACGCAGCCGATAGCATCTGTGCACTCAAAAGCGGCGGCCGGTTCTTCCGCAGCGGGCTCCTCAGCCGCCGGCTCTTCGACGGCGGCAGTGGGGGTGGCGGCAGGCGCACAAGCTGCCAACACCAAGCTGGCAATTGTTAGTAATGCCAGTAAACCAAATACTTTTTTAGACATTCTTACTCCTCCGAAAAACTTGCAAGTTGAAGTTTCTTCCATAGGAAGGGGAAAGCTTGCTATTGGCGAAGGGCTTCTGAGATTATCACCTCCTTCCAACAAAAGGTCTGAAGATTGCTATAGATAAAGGTGCACCCCGGCGCACCTTTGCGTGTCAAGCCTAATATCTTTGTGTGAATGTTAACTAAGAGTTAGATCGAATCTGTCTGTGCGGTTGATTCGACCTATCTATAACCCTTCATTTTACATAACTCCGCGGCCTAGTCAAGGGGATGAGAATTGGGTGACAGTAATACTCAAACACGCCTCAAAAGGGTCAGCGCACTGGGAGCTGCCATGGTAAAATAGAACATGCATACCAGATTTTGCCTAACGAGGTTTCAATATCTGAAGCAATACGCAAGAATCGAATACTGTATGTTGTGGGGAAAATAGCAGGCGAATTTCTTTTTTTGATTAACAAACGGAGGTTTTCGCGTGGCACAAGGACAGCCAAGATCCTATCAGGCTGAGAGCATCCAAGTATTAGAGGGGCTTGAGGCCGTACGCCGCCGACCAGGCATGTATGTGGGTGGCACGGATGTCAAGGCATTGCACCACCTCGTCTACGAGGTGGTGGATAACTCGATTGACGAAGCGCTAGCAGGGGCCTGCGACCGGATCGAGATCACCATCAACAAAGACAGCAGTGTCACCGTAACCGATAACGGCCGCGGCATCCCGGTGGATCAGCACCCGCGCATGAAGAAGTCGGCGCTGGAGGTGGTGATGACCGTGCTGCATGCCGGCGGCAAGTTCGATGGGGGCGTCTACAAGGTTTCCGGCGGCTTGCATGGTGTGGGTGTCTCGGCAGTGAACGCGCTTTCGGAATGGTGCGAAGTGGAGGTGAACCGCGAAGGGAAAGTGCACTTCCAACGTTACGAACGCGGCAAACCCAAAGAGCCGGTGAAAACACTGCGCAAGATGAAGAAGGATGAGACTACCGGCACGCGCACCACCTTTAAATTTGACAAGACGATTTTCAAAGGCGACCTCGACTACCGCTTCGAGGCTTTGGTACAGCGCCTGCGTGAAATGGCGTTCGTCACCCGCGGGGTAACCATTAAGTTGATCGACGAGCGTGACGGCCGCGAGATGACCTTCTATTTTGAAGGGGGCATTACATCTTTCGTGCGTTATCTGAACCGTAATCGTGAATTATTGCATCCGGTCTTTCATCGCGAAGAGGAGATCGAAAGCACCGTTGTCGAAGTCGCCGTCCAGTTCACGGACGCGTACAACGAACAGGTCTTCGCCTTTGCCAATACGATCAATACAATCGATGGAGGTACACATCTAACCGGATTGCGCGCGGCCCTAACGCGTACCATCAATGATTACGCGCGCAAGAACAGCCTGCTCAAAGAGGCCGATCCAAATTTCACGGGTGACGATACGCGCGAAGGGCTCACCGCCATCGTCAGTGTAAAGGTGCCCGACCCGCAATTCGAGAGCCAGACCAAAGTCAAGTTGATGAATCCCGAAGTCCAGACCTACGTTGCCCAGGTGGTCAACGAGCACTTTGCGATCTTCCTCGAGGAGAATCCGTCAGCGGGGCGCGCCATCGTGGCGAAGTGCCTTACGTCTGCACGCGCCCGGGACGCGGCTCGCAAAGCGCGTGACTTGGTCATTCGCAAGTCAGCCCTGGAGAGTCTTACCCTACCAGGCAAGTTGGCTGATTGCTCGGAGCGGGACCCGGAAAGAAGCGAGCTCTACATTGTCGAAGGCGATTCGGCTGGGGGTTCCGCCAAGCAGGGCCGTGACCGCCACTTCCAGGCCATCCTTCCCCTGCGCGGCAAGATTCTGAATACCGAGCGCGCCCGTCTGGATAAGATCCTGTCCAACAATGAGGTCAAGTCGTTGATCTCGGCGCTGGGCACCGGTATCGGCGAGAACTTCGATATCAAAGGCTTGCGTTATAAGCACGTCATCATCATGACCGACGCCGATGTGGACGGCAGCCACATCCGTACTTTGTTGCTTACCTTCTTTTTCCGCTACATGCGCCAACTCATCGAAGATGGCTTTCTATATATCGCTCAACCACCCCTATACAGCATCACCAACGGCAAAGCGGTGGAATGGGCTTACACCGAAAAGCAGCGCAACGCCATCCTAAAGGCGCTTGGGAAGAGGTCCGAAAAGTCATCCATTCAGCGCTACAAAGGCCTTGGGGAAATGAACCCCGGGCAATTGTGGCAAACAACCATGGATCCTGCCAACCGTAGCTTGCTTCAGGTGTCCATAGAAGATGCCGCAGACGCGGAGCACACCTTCGATATGCTAATGGGAGAAGCGGTGCCGCCGCGCAAACGCTTTATCCAAACGCATGCGAAGGAAGTACAAAACCTGGATATTTAATAGACACGGGCCAAAAAATCGAAGTAGATTTGGCAATGATAAGGGGGTCAAACATCTCTAGTTTGTGCAATAATTCACATGTATAATCGCAAACTGGAGGCCTAATGAGCGCTACGATTCTGGATGGAAAAGCCCTTGCTGCAAAAGTCCGTGCTGAGACAACAGCAAAAGTGGCTGCGCGCACGGCCGCCGGGAAAGCGCCACCGGGGTTGGCCACTGTGCTGGTAGGCAACGACCCGGCATCCGAGACTTATGTTCGCAACAAGCGCAAGTCTAGCGAAGAAGTGGGCATGGTGTCCTTTGGTTATGAAATGCCGGCGGAGACCAGCCAGGAAGAACTGCTTAAACTAATCGCCGAGCTAAATGCTCGCCCTGAAGTGCATGGAATTTTGGTTCAGGTGCCCCTGCCCAAACAGATCGAGGCGGCCGCCATCCAGTCTGCGATATCTCCGAAAAAAGATGTGGATTGTTTGCATCCGGAAAATATCGGTTATCTCGCACAAAAGGGACGCGAACCTCGCTTTGTCTCTTGCACTCCCGCTGGCATCATGCGCATGCTGGCTGAAGCCGGGGTCAAGCTATCCGGGGCTAACGCCGTAGTGCTGGGCCGTTCGAATATTGTGGGCATGCCGATTGCTCTTCTGCTGATCAAGGCAGACGCTACAGTCACTGTCGCTCACTCGCGTACACAGGATTTGCCAGCAGTCTGCCGCGAAGCCGATGTATTGGTGGCGGCGGTGGGGAAGGCCGAGATGGTGCGCGGCGAGTGGGTCAAACCCGGTGCAGTGGTGATCGATGTGGGCGTGAATCGGATGGAGGATGCCAGCGCCAAGCGCGGTTACCGGCTGGTGGGCGATGTAGCCTTCGCGGAAGCCAGCCAGGTGGCCTCAGCGATTACGCCAGTTCCTGGCGGCGTGGGGCCGATGACCATAGCCATGCTGTTGGAGAATACTTATCACGCAGCGGAATTAGCCGGCGGAAGTTAAAACCTACTCGCAATCAATTTCGCCTTAGGAGAAATAATGGTTAGGATCGTGTTTTGGATTTCGACCGGTGTCTTGCTAACTGCGTGTAGCAACGCTGCCGTTCTGCCTTCACCTGAAGTGTTGGCGCCGACTGGAAACAATGTTAGCGAACCTATTACAATCGTGACTTCTACACCCGTCACCTTGATTTCCGAACTAACAGCTACCACCACCTACACCGTCCCTGATTTAGGTTATGCCTTTGATTATCCGGTTGCCTGGACCATTTCAGCATTGCCTGATGTGCCCGAATCTGCGGTGACTATCCATAGCTGGGATCCCGCAATGGCAACCGGTGACCGCCCGCAAAGCGAAGGCATCCCTGAGGGCGGCGAAAAGTTGGACATCATCCCTCTGTCAATGTTTGACGTGGATTACGATGAGGCGCTACCTTGGTCCGTGAACAGAATGAGGGGAAGTCGTTCACCGAAGAGAACGTAACATTGCCCAGCGGCGCTCCCGGCATCCTTTTCGTGTTCGAGCAAAACGAAGATGTCGGGAGTCGCTGTTTACTCGCCGAAGTTAACCATACTGCCATCCTGGCTTGCGGATTAGCCTGGAAATTCCAATACTTCGAATCGATTGCCTTTTCGTTACACCCGGCGCAGTAACCCCGCAATGAAGCTTATGGGGCTTTTTCGGCTGTTTGACAAGTAGCCGCGCCTCAGTTACACTAGTTGTCAGACAACTGAATATGTCTACTCTGCTTATCCGGCGTGCAACTCTATTAGCCACCTTTGATAATCAGCGTCATGAGATTGCCGATGCTGGTCTATTCATTCGTGATGGCTTTATCCAACAAGTTGGCCCATCGGCTGAGCTTCCCAACACAGCCGACGAGGTGCTGGATTTAAGCGACCACGTCGTTCTCCCGGGTTTAATAAACACTCACCACCACTTTTATCAGACGCTGACCCGGGCAGTACCGGCAGCTCAGAACGCCAACCTCTTCAATTGGCTCAAGACCTTGTATCCTATCTGGGCCAGGTTGACGCCCGAAGATATCTTCATCTCCACTCAGACAGCCTTGGCTGAGCTAGCCTTATCAGGTTGTACCACCGCCTCAGACCATCTCTATGTCTTCCCAAACGGCTCCCGCTTGGAAGATGAAATCGAAGCAGCCGGCGAAGTAGGTCTGCGCTTGCATGCATCCCGCGGCTCGATGAGCGTCGGGGAAAGCCAGGGTGGCCTACCGCCAGACAGTGTGGTGGAAGATGAAGACACCATTCTTGCGGATAGCAGCCGCCTAATTGAAAGCCATCACCATGCCGAAGCAGGCGCGATGACCCAAATCGTGCTGGCTCCCTGTTCGCCTTTCAGCGTCTCGCAGGACTTGATGAAAGAGACAGCCAAGCTGGCCAGGCAGTATCAAGTTCATTTGCATACCCATTTGGCAGAAACGCAGGACGAAGAGCAATATACGCAGGAACATTTTGGATTGCGCCCGGTTGCCTGGATGGAGACTCTGGGCTGGCTGGGTGAAGATGTTTGGTATGCGCACTCGGTGCACGTGAACGACGAAGAAATTACCAAATATGCGGAGATGGGCTGTGGTGTAGCTCATTGCCCTTCTTCCAATATGCGCCTGGCCTCCGGGATTGCCCCGGTCGCCCAGATGATGACGGCGGGCGTGAAAGTGGGCTTGGGCGTGGACGGATCCGCCAGCAATGATTCTTCGCACATGCTGGCTGAAGCGCGGCAGACGATGTTGCTTTCTCGGCTGGAGGCAGGATTGCGCGGCGCGTCCCTTTCGGGCAACGATGCACCCGAGCTGATGACCGCGCGCCAATCGCTGGAATTAGCCACGCGCGGCGGAGCAGGCGTGTTGGGGCGCGAGGACATCGGCTCGCTTGAAGTGGGGAAGTGCGCGGATTTCTTTGCAGTGAATCTCAACCAGTTGGATTTCGCCGGGGCGTTGCACGATCCCCTGGCAGCGCTGGTGTTTTGCGCGCCGGCTAAAGCGGATTACACAGTGGTCGGCGGCAAATTTGTCGTAAAGGAGGGCCAAATGCAAACCGTGGAGTTGCCTCGTTTGATGGAAAAACACCATCGCGCGGCGGCGCGTTTGCTGGCAAATTAATATGCTGAAAACCGGAATCCTCTCAAATCGTTTGCATTCAGAACTTGGAGAACTGATCGCCAAGACAAATCCAGGCGAGCGCCTGCCCACTGAGCCCAAGTTGGCGGAGATGCTGGGTGTTTCGCGGGCGACGTTGCGCGAAGCAATGCGCACCTTCGAGACGCAGGGATTGATCCAGCGGCGTCAAGGGGTGGGCACGTTTGTGGTGCACCCCTCGAGCGTCATTGATACCGGCCTCGAGTTGCTCGAAAGCATCGAAAGTATGGCGCAGCGCGTCGGTTTGCCGGTGCGTATGGGCGACTACGAGATCGAGCGCCGCGCGGCTGATCCTGAGGAACACCAGTTGCTGAAAGACTCTCAGGTGCTTCATGTTTCGCGCGTGATGGAAGCCGAAGGCCGTCCGATTGCCTATTTGGTGGACGTGTTGCCGGATAAGCTCTTCACTGAAGTCGAGTTTCGGCGTGAGTTTAGCGGCTCGGTGCTGGACTTGTTGCTCAAACAAAGTAGCTTGCGGGTGACCAGCGCGGATACCGAGATTCACGCGGAAGCCGCCGAAACGAATGAGGCGCGGGCGCTACATATGCAACGCGGCGACGTGGTGCTGCATTTCAAGTCCACCCTGTTTTCGATGGACGGCTCGGTGATCGATCTCTCCCGCTCGTATTTCCTTCCCGGCTATTTCCGCTTCCATGTGATCCGCCGCGTCGAACCGCGGCGCCCAACGAGTTAATCCTTAATCCCAAACCCACGGAGGTTGTGATGCGCAGTTTTGCAGGACGAGATATTCTCTCTTTGAAAGATTTTGAACGCCAGGAATTTTTCCGCGTCTTTGAGATTGCTGAAGACCTGGAACATTTTGCCCGTGACCGCCAGAACACGGACTTGCTGAAGGAAAAGACGCTGGTCACCGCGTTCTACCAGCCCAGCACCCGCACACGTCTGGCCCACGAAGCGGCCATGATCCGTTTAGGCGGACAGGTAACCGGCTTCGCCGATGCCAAGATGACCCGTGCCGGCGATTTTTACCAGGAGTCGATCAAGGACACGGTAAAGATGCTGGAGTTCTACGGGGACGTGATTGTGATGCGCCATTTTCAGCAAGGGGCCCCGCATGAGGCGGCCAAATGGGCCAGTATCCCCATCATCAATGGTGGTGACGGCTGGGGCGAGCACCCGACCCAGATCCTGACCGACCTCTACACCGTGTGGAAGGAAAAGGGCACCATCGATGGGCTCAAATGGCTTGCCGTAGGGGATATGCGCATGCGCACCATGCACTCCTTGGCTTATGGCCTGACTCAATTCGACTGCCCGATCACCTTCGTGGCGCCCCCAGACATGTCCCTGACCAAAGAGTTCAAGGATGAATTAAAGCAGTACAGCCTCAACTATAAGGAAGCGGAACATGTCGAACAGGCCATCGCGGAGGCCGACGTCATTCTGGTGGAGCCGGTAGTGCAGCCAGATTACACGAAATCCCGCGACGAGCGTTCGGGCGACGTGAATTTGACGCCAGCCAACTACAAGATCACCCGCGAACTGCTATCGACAAAGGCTAAATCGGACGCCATCTTGCTGCATTCCCTGCCGCGCATGGACGAGATTCCGCCCGATGTAGACATCACCCGCTGGTCGCGCTATTGGCAGGAAGCCTTTAATGGCGTAGTCATGCGCATGGCGCTTTTGGCGCTAGTTTTAGGCGCCACTGAATGAATAATGAAGTTTGATAGTCAGGTAGTCGTGTAGTCGGATAGTCAAAATGCCAAAGATAGAGCGCTTCGAAGACCTGCAAAGCTGGCAGAAAGCTCGTTTGCTAGTAAATCGGATCTATAAACTTACGCTGAATGGTTCATTTTCAAAAGACTTTGCTTTGCGAGATCAGATTCGACGATCCGGTGGATCGGTGATGCACAACATAGCGGAAGGTTTTGACGCCGGTTCAGATCTTGAGTTCGTTCGCTTTCTTAAAATGGCTCGCCGATCGGCAAGTGAAGTTCAATCCCAGTTATATCTGGCAGTTGATCTCAACTACATCAGTCCTGAAGAAATGAATGTCGACTAATTGACTAGGAGACTAAGCATGCAGACTAACTTACGCGGTCGCGATTTCATTAGCGACCTGGACTTTAGCAAGGAAGAAATCGAAACCGTTTTAGATGTAGCCTGGGACTTGAAGCGCAAGCGCGCCCTTGGGGAGCCGCACGCTCTTTTACGAGACAAGGTGCTGGCCATGCTCTTTTTCTTTTCGAGCACGCGCACTCGCGGCTCTTTCGAAGCGGGTATGGCTCAATTGGGCGGGCACGCCGCCTTCATTGAATCTCGCACCACCCAGATTTCACATGGGGATACGGAAAAGGAAATGGGCCATATCTTCGGCCGATATTTCGATGGCATCGCCATCCGCCACGTGGAGTGGGGTGTGGGCAACCGCTACCTCAATCTGGTGGCAGAAGCCTCCGGGGTGCCGGTGCTCAACATGCAGTGCGAGATCTACCACCCCCACCAATGCCTGGCCGATCTCATGACCATGATGGAGAAGTTCAGCACTCGCAGCTTGCGCGGCAAGCGCGTAGTGGTTTCCTGGGCTTACGCCTCCAGCTACCTCAAACCTATTTCAGTTCCCCAATCGCTGATTTTGCAGCTGCCTCGCTTCGGCGCAGACGTTGTACTTTCCCACCCCAAGGGCTTTGAGTTGATGCCAGAGATCATGGATCAAGCCAAGTCGCTTTCCAAGCGATACAAGACTGGCTTTGATGTGGTCCACGACATGAAGGAAGGCTTCGAGGACGCCGACGTGGTGTACGCGAAATCCTGGGGACCGCTACTGACGACTTCGGATGTCGCCAAAGGCAAAGAGTTGCAGGACGCCAACAAAGATTGGATCACCGATGCCAAGAAGATGGCCGTTGCACACGACGATGCCATCTACATGCATCCACTTCCCGCGGACCGTGACGTGGAAATCACCAGCGAAGTCCTGGACGGTCCACAATCGGTTGTGATCGACGAAGCTGAAAACCGCCTGCACGCGCAAAAGGCCGTGATGGCGTTAACGATGTGCTGAGTACATAAGTAAATAGGTACACTGGTACATAAGGCAGGTTATCTTGCATCTTATTCGGGCAAATCATCAACCGTCTGGTGGAGATGGGAATAGCAGCTTTGAGGATCTGCAATGTTATAAACTTGCTCTTGATGTGATGGTCAACGCTCATCAGCTCGCTGTGAATCTGCCGCCACAAGAGAAATATGACTTGGCTCAGCAAATCCGAAGGGCTTCGAAAGGGATATCTGCAAATATTGCTGAGGGCTACGGCAGGTTCCATTTTCTAGATTCATTGCGATTCTATTCAATGGCAAGGGGTTCTTTAAATGAGACGCGAAATCATGTGATCACTGCCAAAGTGCTTGGATACATCGAAGAATCCTTTTATCAACAGTTTGTTACACTCATGCGCGAAGCAGAAAAGACGCTGAATGGACTCATGCGCTATGTGCGTGAACAACGAAGGGGTGGCGACTTATATAAAAACAGCGTGATCCGCGAGGAAGCCGGCACATATGAAGCTGAATTCTCTGACTATCTGGACGAACTAAGACCCCACGAATGACCCTTATGTACTTATCTACTTGTGTACTAATCTACTCATCGCCAAAGGAGCTTCCTTCTAAATGACTACCAAACGCGTCGCTGTTGTTGCCGTGGGGGGCAACGCACTCATAAAAGAAAAGGGAAAGCAGTCGGTCCCCGACCAATTTGCCGCTGCCAGCGAAACGATGGGATACATCGCCGGCATGATTGTAGAAGGTTGGGATGTGGTCGTCACACACGGGAACGGGCCGCAGGTGGGTTTTATCCTGCGCCGTTCCGAGTTGTCATCCCATGAATTGCACCCGGTGCCGCTGGACTATTGTGGCGCGGATACCCAAGGGGCGATCGGTTACATGTTCCAGCAATCGCTGCGCAACGAGTTCAAGAAACGCGGCATGAAAAAACATGCAGTAACGGTGGTGACTCAATGTCTGGTGGATAAGAACGATGATGCCTTCAAGAATCCCACGAAACCAATCGGCTCGTTCTTGGATGAAAGCACCGCCAAAGCACGTATGGCTGAAGGGAAACATGTCATGGAAGATGCCGGGCGCGGCTGGCGCGAGGTGGTCGCCTCACCGATACCACAAGAGATCATCGAAGCCCCCGCCATCAAAAAGCTTATCGAGCATGACTTTACGGTGATCGGAGTGGGTGGGGGAGGCATCCCGGTTATCGAAGATGATGCTGGGGATTTGGTCGGTACGGCGGCCGTAATCGATAAGGATTTCGCCTCCAGCTTGCTGGCGCGCGAAATTAAGGCGGACCTGCTGCTGATCTCGACTGCGGTAGAGAAGGTTGCTATCAATTTCAACAAACCCAACCAGAAAAATTTGGATCGGATGACAATTGCTGAGGCCGAGCAATACATCAAGGAGGGCCACTTTGCCAAAGGCAGCATGCTGCCCAAGGTGCAGGCGGCGATCCTGTTTTTGATGGCTGGCGGAAAACAAGCGTTGATCACCGATCCGCCGAATATCACCAACGCCTTGAATGGGAAGACTGGAACCTGGATCGTTCCTTAGGATAAAACTTTGGCGAAGGTTGGACTTGCATAAGTCTGGCATCAAATTCAAACCTTCGCAAGGTTGGAAGGGATTAGGAGAAAAGTGAGCAAGTTCCCGGGATACAAGTGTAGTCAGTGTGGTCAGGAATTCAAACCTGACGAAGTCACCTACCTGTGCCCCAATGATGGCGGTGTGCTGGACGTCTTGCTTGACATCGACGTGATCAAGAGGACCACTGGACCTCGTGACATCCAGGCTTCATCCGACTTCTCCATTTGGCGTTACTTGCCCTTGTTGCCCGTGGGAGATCCCGGGCATACAGGTACACCTTTGCGTTCAGCTGGCTGGACGCCCGTGTATTCCCCGCCGGCATTAGCTCGGTCTTTAAACATGGGCCAGCTTTGGATCAAAGATGAAAGCAGCAATCCGACCGCTTCTTTCAAAGATCGCGCCAGCGCCTTGCTGATTGCCCGCGCCCAGGAGATCGGCGCCAAGGTGATCGTGACGGCCTCCACAGGTAACGCCGGCGCCGCCCTGGCCGGCATGGCGGCTGCCGCCAGCGCCCGTGCGGTGATCTTCGCTCCCAAGACCGCCCCGCCTGCCAAGGTGGCTCAATTGCTCATCTTTGGCGCCAGCGTCTTCTTGGTGGACGGGAGTTACGGTGACGCCGTGGAACTTTCGCGGCAGGCCGCTGATGAATTCGGCTGGTACTGCCGCAACACCGGCTATAACCCGTTCACGGCAGAGGGAAAGAAAACAGCTGCTCTGGAAATTTGGGAGCAGGTTATAGCCACACAGAAGCTAGATATCCCACTGTCAGTATTTGTTTCCGTGGGAGATGGCAATATCATTTCTGGGATTCATAAGGGGTTCAAAGACCTACTCGCCTTGGGCTGGATCGAAAAAGTTCCACGCATTTTTGGAGTGCAAGCCGAGGGTTCGGCCGCCATTGCCAATGCCTTCGAAGCTGGGAAAGAAAAGATTGAGGCGGTGCAAGCTAAGACGATCGCCGACAGCATTTCTGTGGATTTGCCCAGCGATGGGTTGCGTGCGTTGAGGGCTGCCACCCACACTGGCGGGGCTTATATCAAAGTCAGCGACGAGTCGATTTTGAAAGCTATTGCCGACCTGGGTCGTTCTGGGATCTTTGCGGAACCTGCCGGAGCAGCCGCCTTTGCCGGCCTGCGCAAAGCCCTCGAATCGGGTTTAATCGCATCGGGAGATCCCGTTTTGGTGATTAACACGGGCAGTGGTTTGAAAGACGTGTCCGCAGCGCGCAAAGCAGCCGGGGAAGCGCCCGTTATCGAGCCCACGTTAGCAGCGCTGAAACGCGTTCTTGAGGTGCAGCATTGAGCAAGCCCCCGGTTTATTCTGTTGTGGCCCCGGTGTACAACGAAGCCGAAACCATACCAGAATTCATCGCCCGCACTACAGCGGTGATGAAAAAGATGGGAGAACCCTGGGAGCTGGTCATCGTAGATGATGGTTCCAAGGACCGCACCAGCAAAATCATCCAGCAGCATGCGGCCAAAGACAAGCACATCCACCCTTTGCTGTTCGCGCGCAATTTTGGACACCAGATCGCGGTGACCGCGGGGATGGATCATGCCCTAGGGCAAGCGGTGATCTTGATCGACGGCGATCTGCAGGATCCCCCCGAAGTGATTCCGGAGTTGATCGCCAACTGGCGCGACGGTTATGAAGTGGTGTACGCCGTACGCCGCCAGCGTAAAGGGGAATCCTTCTTCAAACGCTTCACTGCATCTGCTTTCTATCGGCTGATCAATCGCATTACCGAGATCGACATCCCCCTGGATGCCGGTGATTTCCGTTTGATGGATCGCCGCGTGGTGGACGTGCTCAACCAGATGCGAGAGCATCACCGCTTTTTGCGGGGTATGTCTGCCTGGGTGGGTTTCCGCCAAGTCGGTGTTCCTTATGATCGCGCGGCGCGCTTTGCAGGCGAGACGCATTACACATTAGGGCGCATGATTCGGCTGGCGCTCACCGCCATCACCGGCTTCTCATTCTTTCCACTGCAACTAGCGACTTATCTTGGTTTTATTTCCGCAGGAATTGCTTTGCTCGCAATCCCCGTTGTGGTTTATTTACGTTTGGTGGGCAGTGCCGCATTTTTCGGACAGGCGACCACACTGATCGCCGTATTGTTCTTTGGCGGCGCACAACTGATCTCCCTTGGCATTTTGGGCGAATATATCGGCCGTCTATACGATGAGGCGCGCGGCCGCCCGCTTTACATCTTGCGCCAACCCCCTGAAGAACCTAAGAAAGGAAAATAGTTGCATGATCGATTTAACCATGATGGAGGAGCGACTCAAGCATGGCGTTGAGCGCGCTCGGCAGCAAAACATTGTCATCCCAACATATGCCCAACAAAAAGACCCGACGAAAGCCCCCGGCAAGATCAAGGCCGATCTCAAGAACATCGGCTTGTGGGATATCGCCTCACAGAACTTATTCAGAATTACATGGAAAAATGAGCCGAAAGCCAAAGGTGGCAGTTACGGCGGAGTGAACTACATCGAGTTCCCTTCCAGCCTGACCGGCGTCCCTGCGCGCATCATCGCCTTAGTAGGCAAATGGTTCCCCACCGGCGCACACAAAGTAGGTGCCGCCTTCAGCTGCCTGGTGCCGCGACTGGTTACTGGCCAGTTCGATCCCACTACCCAGAAAGCCGTATGGCCTTCCACCGGCAACTATTGCCGCGGCGGAGCGTATGATTCGGCATTGCTGGCTTGCGAATCTATTGCCATTTTGCCGGAAGGGATGAGCAAGGAACGTTTTGAGTGGTTGGAAAAAATTGCCGGTGAGACGATCAAAACCCCCGGCAGCGAATCGAACGTGAAAGAGATCTTCGACAAATGCAAGGAACTGCGTGCTTCCGGCCAGGACTTGATGATCTTCAACCAATTCGAAGAATTCGGCAATTACCTTTGGCACTATGAGGTAACCGGCCATGCGATGGAAGAGGTTCTGGAGAAGGAACTGGGTAAGGGGACCTATCGCGGCCTGGCTTCGTCTACCGGCTCGGCTGGCACCATCGCCTGCGGCGATTACATGAAGCAAGTTTTCCCCGCCAGCAAAGTGGCTGCCAGCGAAGCCCTGCAATGCCCCACCTTGCTCGAGAACGGCTTTGGCGCACATCGCATCGAGGGCATCGGCGACAAACATGTTCCCTGGATCCACAACCTGAAGAGCACCGATATGGTGGTCGCCATCGACGACAATGCCGTAGTCAATCTGGCGAGGCTTTTCAATGAGCCAGCCGGGCGCAAGCACTTGGTTAAGAGCGGTGTGCCCGAGGCAATAGTAAACCAACTTGACCTGCTGGGTTTCTCCGGCATCAGCAACGTACTCTCCTGCATCAAGATGGCAAAGTATTACGACCTGGGCCCAGACGATGTCTTGCTCACCGTTTTGACCGATTCGATGGAGTTGTATGGCAGCCGGCTAAAGGAAATGCACGCTGAGGTCGGCGAATATACGGAACTCAATGCCGCAGCCGACCAGGCGCGCTACCTGCTCGGCGAGCGCACCGACAATCTGTTGGAGTTATCCGAACAAGACCGCCGCCGCATCCACAACCTGAAATACTTTACCTGGGTGGAGCAGCAGGGGAAAACCTACGAAGAGATCCTGGCTCAGTGGCACGATCCGGATTATTGGACCGGCGTCCAACGCCAGGCGCCTGAAATCGATGCGCTGATCGAGCAGTTCAATGCGCGGGTTGGCCTGCTGAACTAAGCACCCCGCTCGTGTACAATAAGCAGGAAGGTTAAAAGCCTTCCTGCTTTTTTATTTCCCATGGTTGACCTGTCTTCACCGAACGATCTGGTTTTAGTGGCCTTCTTGCCATCACCCAAGGACTTGGAGATCGCTCGCGTTTTGGGTTGGTACCGCATCCCCCTCCGCAGCGCGCCCCGTGTCGTGGCGGTGGATAGGCTGGCTTTCTACCAGCCGGCAACATTTGGTGACGAACACAAGTGGCGTATCGAATTCGTGGCTCCGGTTACTGGCCATGAATTAACCACACGGGGCCAGCTATTCAAGGAGAATTTCGACCATCCGCGGGCAAGGGAAGAGTATTTCAAGCTGCAACTGGGGCCTCTTCAGGCGCTGCCCCAACCGATTCCTGCGGGAGATTGGAAACGCATCACCTTTTTGTATACAACTGGCGAGCGACTGCTAAGCGCAAAAACAATCGACGACCTTAGCGTGCACGATGAGGAACGCCAGGTGCTGTGGAAGGCCTTGCGCGAACGCGCCGAAAAAGAGCAGCAATACGGCGCGGATCATCTGCCCGAGTTTCCCTGGGACCCGGAATTGCTGGCATTTTTTGGCATGCGGGGTTCCGGCGCCCTTTACTTTGGTGACAATACCGAATAGCCATGCTGCTCATCAAATCCGGAACCCTGGTAACCCATGAAGGCAGTTTTCGCGCCGATCTCTTGATTGACGGGGAACAGATCAGCAAAGTCGGCGCGAGTGTCGACGCCCGGGGCGCTGAAGTGGTGGACGCCAGCGGAAAACTGGTGCTGCCCGGCGGCGTGGATCCTCATACCCACTTTGATCTAGAGATGTTTAACACCGTGTCCTCCGACGATCATTACACGGGCCACAAGGCTGCCGCCTTTGGCGGCACCACTACGGTTTTGGATTTCGTTCCTCAACCAGATAAAGGTTCCCTGAGGTCTGGGGTGGACGCCTGGCATGCGAAAGCGGACCCCAAGGCCGCAGTGGATTGGGGCTTCCACATGAACATCACACGCCTGGAGGAAAGCGTATTAACTGAAATCCCTGCGTTGCTAGATTTGGGCATCAACACGCTCAAAGTGTTTATGGCATATAACGGCCGGTTGCGACTGTCGGATGGAGAAATCTTCCAAGTGATGCAATTGGCGCGGGAGCATGGCATGCTCACCATGCTTCATGCAGAAAATGGCGACGTGATCGATCTGCTGGTGGCTCAAGCGTTGACGGCCGGGCATCTTTCCCCGGAATGGCATGCGCGCACGCGCCCAGCCTGGGGCGGCGTGGAAGCTGTTTTGCGCGCGTGTGCCTTGGCGGCGCAATCCGACGCACGCCTCTACATTGTGCACATGAACAGCGCCGGAGAGCTGGATCAGCTCAATTATGCGCGCCAACGGGGCGTGCAGGTGATGGGGGAGACCTGCCCCCAATACCTTTTCTTTAGTGAAGAAGATCTTGCCTGCCCAGATGGCGCCAAATGGATTTGTTCACCGCCCATGCGCACCAAGGCGGATAACGCCGCCTTGTGGACCGGCCTCTCCACCGATCAATTCCAAACTATCGGCACAGACCATTGCCCCTTTTTCTTCGATGGAACGCAGCCTATCGAATATGAGGGTAAACCCGTTGCCATTCCAGGCAAGGAACTTGGCGCCGGGAACTTCACCCAGATTCCCAATGGGCTCCCCATGGTTGGAGACCGCTTGCCGATCCTGTGGACTTATGGCGTGGGCGCCGGCAAACTGACCCCGAAACAATTCGTGGCGCTTACCAGCACCAATCCCGCAAAAATCTTCGGCTTGTACCCGCGCAAAGGCGCTTTGCAACCGGGCTCTGATGCGGATATCGTCATTTGGGATCCTAACCGGGAAATAACGTACGGACGCCTCCACAACCATCACCGTACGGATTACAACCTGTTCGAAGACTGGAAATTGAAAGGTTTCCCGGAGAAAGTGTTTTTGCGCGGACATCTCATCGTCGATGGTGACCGCTGGCTGGGCAAGGCCGGCATGGGTAATTATTTGCCTCGCGGCGAAGTGCAATTTATTTAGCCGATGTTGCTTTTTCTTCCCTTAATTATTTTTGGGGCCACGTTAGTGGCCTTGCTGGCCGGCAATCTATTTCAACGCAACTTCCGTTCGAGTTGGCTGCTCAGTGTGAGCGGCGCCGCGCTTTCCTTCCTTGCCTTGCTTTTCCTTAGATTGCGCCTTCCGTTATCTTTAAGCTTCTCAGCCTGGTGGGCAGGCGAAGGCTTGTTTTCCTCGTCCAGTTTCCTGCTGGATGGCGTAGCCTGGCTATTTGCCTATATTCTGAGCGGGCTGGTATTGGCTTTTTTCCTGATCCAGGTCCACGAGGCCGTCAGCCAGCAGTGGCTCACTTGGGCATCTAGCCTTGCCCTGGCGGCGGCCAGCCTGTTAGCTGTCTTCTCGGGTGATTTGCTCACCTGGGCATTTTTCTGGGTCCTGGTCGACGCCATGGCAACTCTCAGCGTGTTCAGGCAATTCACGAAACCAGAAGAGCGCATTGCCGCGCTTGCCTTTCTCCCGGCGAACATCTCTGCCACTTTCCTCTTGCTGGCTGCCTGGATTCTTTCTGCCCCGCCAGGCCAAGTCGCCAATCTCCTAGTATTGTTGAGCGCGGCTTTACGCTTGGGAATATTTGCGCTTCGCCATAGTGGCTCAGGAATCACTAAGGGTTCCAATCCATCCTTCTCCTTGCGCCTTATTTCAATAACCTCGGTTCTGGTTTTGTTGGCTCGTCCCTTGGCAATAGAAGGGTTTGCGTTGATCGCCGTGCTGGTCCTCCTTTTGCTCCCTGGGCTGAACAGCGCGGTTCGATTTCTGCAGCCCAAGCAAGGAATGGAAACTACCGGATACTTCGAATATGGATTTGCTACGCTGGTTTTAGCAGCGGCCAGCTTGGGCCGGCCCACTGCAGCCGTCGCTTTTGGTCTGGCGCTGATGGTCGGCAGGAGTTTATTGCTGCTGGTTCAAAATGCCGGGCGGTTTCGCTGGCCCGTGATCATCTTGTCTGCATTTTTGCTGAGCAGCTTGCCTTTTAGCCCGACAATTTCTGCTAATGAATTCTACGGATCTTCATCGATTGCATTTGCTTTCTTCCCTATCCACGCGACGCTGTTGGCCGGATGGCTGCGCCATGCCAGGGCCCAGGCGCCGGAGGAGGCGCTTGCTGAACCCTGGATGCGTACGATGAGGATGCTTGGTTTGGTCCTACTGCCGGTGACCGTCCTCCTTTTTGGCTTTGGCCTGGCTCCTTCGTTTTCTACGGAGGCAACTGATTTTTCCTTCTGGCCTGCGATCGTTGTGCTGATCATTGCTGCGCTGTTTTTCATTGCGAGCGAAAAAACCCGTCCTCCGCAAGTTGTCCCACCAATATACGCAAGTGCGATAGCCACAATCTTCTCCTTGCGCTGGCTGGAAGCCTCGTTCGTTTGGACGCTCAGGGCGCTTGCCTGGTTATTGAATGTGGTTAGCCGGGTTCTTGAAGGCCAGGCGGGTGTCCTGTGGGCTTTACTGGTGATCGCTCTTTTGCTGTCGCTGGCTTCTCAATTCGCCCTGGCTGGTTAGTGATATGGAAAACGGCTTACTCGGTTTTATTGTTTTGCTTTTTTTACTTGGAACTTCGTTAACTTTACTGACCCATCAAGACTGGCGCTGGGTGCTGGCAGCGCTTGGATTGCAATATTTCTTCGCTTTCCTGCTCATACTACCGTCCTGGCCGTTGGAATTGGCCGCCGTGAAACTTGTCTCTGGTTGGATGTCAGGCGCCGTTCTTGGGTTGACTCGCCTGAACATAATAAAAGCTCCCAGTGATGCGGAACAGCGACTGCCGACTAGTCCTGCATTTCAAGTCTTATCGGCAGCCCTGGTCATCTTAGTGGTCATCGGCGCAGCCCCGGGGTTGGCGGACTGGACTCGGCAACTTAATTTGAACCAGGCCTGGGGAGGGTTGCTGCTCATGGGTATCGGTTTGCTTCAGGTGGGCCTGAGAGGCAGCAGTTTCCGCAACATCATTGGCTTGTTGAGCTTGTTGTGCGGGTTCGAAATCCTGTATGCAGCCGTTGAAGCTTCGTTGCTTGTTGCCGCGTTGCTGGGGATCCTGAACCTTGGTATTGCATTCGTTGGCTCGTACTTACTGCTTTCCCCTGGGCTGGATCCCCTGGAATGAGTTCAGCCATCCTTTGGATCATCCTACCCGGCTTGGTTGGTTTGGGATTGTTAATCCTCCGGCGGCAAGGTCAATTTCCATTAATGGCGGCTGGGCTGCTCAGCCTCTTCCTCGCCTGGGCCGCTTGGCAATTGCCGATCGATCGCGTGTTAAGTATCGGACCGTTTTCCTTCGAGATATTCCCGAGCCTTACTATCTTCGGACGTAGCTTTACTTTGTCCGACCTGGATAGACCATTGCTCGCATTCATCTTTTTATTCCAAACCCTATGGTTGTTTGGAACTTTGATCGCCAAGCCTCCACGCTTATTCGTCCCCATTAGCCTTATCTGTGTCTGCTTGTTCGTTGCTGCTCTATCCGTTGACCCGTTTCTCTATGCTGCACTTCTCATTGCGCTAGCGGTGTTATTGCTGATCCCTCTTTTATCGCCGCCGGGTCAACCCGCGGGCCCCGGTGTGTTGCGTTTCCTGATCTTTCAAATCTTTGCGGTGCCTTTTATCCTTTTTACCGGGTGGATCCTCACTGGAGTAGAGGCCAGTCCGGGCAATCTCAATCTCATCCTGCGCTCCGGATTGCTCCTTCTACTTGGATTTGCTTTCCTGTTAGCGCTTTTTCCGTTTCATTCCTGGATCCCCATGTTGGCCAAAGAGAGCCACCCATACGTTTTGGGTTTTCTGCTCTTTTTCCTGCCGACCGTCGCCACAATCTTTTCATTAAGTTTTTTTGATCGTTATGCTTGGTTGCGCGACAATGGTTTCGTCTTTCAAATCCTGACCTTGATTGGCGGCTTCACGGTCTTGCTCCCGGGACTCTGGGCGTTGGCGGAGCCCCACCTGGGGCGGCTACTTGGGTTTGCGGCCATGATGGGCGTGGGCTTCAGCCTGCTGGGCATAGGTCTGGCAGGCCCTCAGGGGGTACAAATTTTCTTCGCGCTGCTGTTACCCCAGGCCATGGCGATATGGGTATTGACCGTTTCCCTCGGCGCTGTCTGGCGCAAGGATTCCTCATTTGACCTCCAAAGTCTTGCCATCTTCTTTCGCTCATCTCCTTTGGCCTTAGCTACTTTGCTGCTTTCAGTATTCTCGTTATCCGGTCTGCCGCTACTGGCTAGTTTTCCGCCACGTATAGCGTTATTTACACAGCTGAGTTCCAGTTCACCCTGGGTTGCAATCGCCGCCTTGGTGGGCTGCCTCGGTCTTGCGGGCGCCGGTGCGAGGATATTATTCGCGTCGTTGCCCAAAGCAGAAAAGACGCGTCCCGGTTGGGTTGAAGAAGGGGAGTCCCTTGATACTGGCATCAAGAGTGACATTGCGGATCCATACGTTTGGAGTTTTTTAATGCTTTCTGCAATCGGATTGTTGGGATTCGGTTTGTTTTCACGCCTGTTCCTGGCCGGTGTGCCCAGCTTGGCCTCTATGTTTCCTCTGCTCTTTCCTTAAAAAGCGATCAGAATCCCCACATGCTATAATCGCTCGACCTATCCCAGATCATAACTTTGGCAGGTCCGCCAGAAAATGGAAAAAGAACAACTCGAAAAAAAAGTGGAATGGCTGGATGCCGAGCGTCGCAAGGCTCTGGAAGCTGTTGCCGCCCTGGAGAAGCGTCTCGCCGTTCTTGAAAAATCGGTGAATAAAGAAACAGCGTCCGTCAAATCTATTAGTGGTCAAGCTACCCGCATCAACAACCAAGCCGAAAAAATAGCCGAACTCGATGAACAACTCAAAACCCACCGGTCTGAGACCAGGGCTGAATTCCAGAATCTAGAGAAACAGCGCAAGCAGCAGGAAAAGAGCTTCCAGCAAGAGCAAAAGGGCCTGAACAGGGTCTTGGAGGATTTTCGAAAGGAAGTCGGCCAATTACAGGCATTGCAAAAGGGGATAAATCAGCACGAAGGGCAGATTGAAAAGTTGACCGGTAAGCTGGATGTCTTGAAAGAGTCAGTCCAGGATGTGATCACGGGTGAGCAACGACGCACCCAGTTAGCGCGCAGTCTAGAGGAGGCCAGCAAACAGGATGCCCAAAGACTCACGGAAATGCATGCCGAAGTAGCGGCTTTGTTGACTCGTCTGGAATCGGCAGCTAAACAAACCGAAGGCATCCTGCTTTCCCAGCGTAAGGTAGATAAACGTATGGATGAAGTAGCAGCCGCGGAGGCCGAACGCCAAAAAGAGCATGACGCTGCATTGGAAAAAGTGGCCTTGGCGGAATCGGACCGCGAGCACCGCTGGAAGGAATGGGACAAGAGATTCGTGGCCGTCGAGCAACTTGCCGGGGAAGTGGCGGAGCGATTAAAGGAATTCGATAGTACTGAATTGGCGCTCAAGCGCGCCCAGACGGCTTTTGATGAATTGGTAGAGAAGATCGACCGGCGAGTGAACGAGCTCAGCGAGATCCAGCGCCTGGGCGATCAGCGCTTCCGCCAGGAATGGTCGACGTTCCAGGCGGATGCGCAAAAGCGCTGGTCCAGCTTCACCTTGAGCCATGAAGAACAGCAGCGCGAAACAGCGCGGCAACGCGAAAAGCTGGCCGACCAGACCTCGCAACTGGAGGACAACTTGCGGGAGTTGCAGGATACGGTGCAGCATTTAAGCGACCAATCCGAGCGCAGTTTGCAGACCCTCCTTGAAATGGCGCGTGACTCTTTAGCGGAACACGAACGCTTTGTAAGTAATTCGCGGTAAATTCCCACTCGCCCCTATAAATAAAATTTCAACTTCTCCATACCCAGTGGCCGCCAACCATGGTCGCCAGGAGCTTGATGTGTTGCAGGTCATGCGGCGCAACAGAAAAGGGATCTTCATTTACCACGATGAGATCCGCCAGGTAACCGGGCGACAGGCGCCCCAGCCGATTTTCCATGCCGGCCGATCGAGCAGCTCCATAAGTAAAAGCCCCCAGCGCTTCTTGCAAGCTTAAACGCTGTTCGGGGATCCAGCCTGCGTCTCCAGGGCTACCGTCCGCGCGGCGGCGAGTCACCGCGGCATGGATGCCAAGCCAGGGATTGGGGGATTCAACCGGTGCATCGGAGCCGAAGGCCAGAACTGCCCCAGCCTCTAGTTGGGTTTTCCAACCGTAGGAATATGGCGCACGTTCGCCCCAATATTTATCGGCAGCCTCCATATCGGAGGTGGCATGAATGGGCTGCATCGAAGCAATCAATCCCAATTGGCCAAGACGATCAACGTCATCTGGATGCAGCACCTGCACATGTTCGATACGATGGCGGCGAGGGGTTAGATAATTCGTCTGCTCGAAAGAGCGTATTTGTTCGAAGGCATTGAGCACCTCGTGATTGGCTCGGTCGCCAATAGCGTGCACTGCCATTCCCAGTCCTCCCTTGACGGCCTGCTGGCCCCATTCCAATAGCTGCTCGCTATCGACAAACAGCATGCCGCGATTCTGCGGCTCTCCTTCGTAGGGCTCGAACATCGCCGCCGTGCGCGGACCTAGGGCGCCATCGGCGAATACTTTCACCGCGCCGACGCGTAATAAATCATCGCCGAATCCGCTATGCAACCCGATAGCCAAAACGTGTTCCAAATCTTCAATGGGAATACTCTTGAGCGCGCGGAGTTTCAATTCGTCGCGTTCGCGCAGGGTCTGCAGGGCGCGGAAACAATCTGATCGATCGAAATCATGCACGCTGGTTAAGCCAAAGCTCCAAAGCTTGGATTCGGCGTTCTGGATGGCTTGCACATTATCTTCGGGCGAGGGCTCGGGGAGAAAAGCAGTAATAAGCCCAAGCGCAGCTTCGAAAAGAATGCCCGTCGGCGTGCCATCTGAATTCCGCTGGATACGGCCATTGGGTGGGTCGGGAGTCTCCGTCGTGATCCCTGCGGCCTTGAGCGCGGCGCTATTGACCCAGGCCGCGTGCAGCGATGCCGCCGTAAGAAATACGGGATTGCGTGGGGCTGCCGCGTCCAGTTGAAAAGCGGTGCCAAAACCTTCCGGCCAGTCATTTTGCTGCCAGCCATGACCCAGAATCCAGGCACTGGGCGGCGTTTGCGTGGCTCGAGCTGCCACGCGTTCCAGGCATTCAGCCCTGGTTGCCGTGCGGCAATCGAGGGCCTGCAGCATCAACGCGTACTGGCGCAGGTGCAGGTGGGCGTCGGTTAGACCGGGCAGGACGACGCGTCCCTCGAGGTCTTCGAGTTTGGCCTTGGAAAATTCTTGCTGGAGTGCTTCGACATTTCTCAAAGCGAGAATACGACTGGAGCAATCTGACCGCTGTTCGATAGCGAGCGCGGTGGCCGTGGGGCGTTGTGGGTTGAGTGTGTAGATGCGGGCGTTGTGCAGAATTAACATTCGGATTGTTAGGACGTAATTGCCTTATTTTGCCATTCTGAGGAAGCGAGAGCGCTGAAAGCGATCGGGCGAACCGAAGAATCCATGCTTAAGATTTTTCTGTAATTCCAGCTTATTAATCAAGCCATCTCACGGATGGATTCTTCGCGTCGCACGGCATACCTTCAGCTGCCAGCGCTCGCTCGGAATGGCAATAAGTATTGATAAAAAATTAGGGCCTGCGTTTAAGAAGGCGGGCAACCAGTGAATCAAGTTCTTCGTCGGAGTAGTAATACAGGGTAATGCGTCCGCCTTTGGCGCTGTGCTGCAGGCTCACCTTGGTGCCCAAGGCATCGCGGAGTTCGTCTTGTAAGGCGCGGATTTCAGCGGGAGCCGCAGGTTTGCGAACCTTCTTCGGCTTATAACCCTTCAGTTTGCGCACCAGATCTTCAGTCTGGCGCACGTTGAGGTCCTGAGAAATGATCGTGCGTAGCGCAGCTGACTGCGCCTGGGCGGAATCCAAGGCCTTAAGGGCGCGTCCGTGCCCTTCACTGATCTGGCCAGAGGCCAGTGCTTTCTTTACCGCCTCAGAAAGGTCCAACAGACCGATGGTGTTGGTGATGGCAACCCGGCTTTTGCCCACGCGTTCGGCGATCTGCTCATGAGAAAGCCGGAATTCTTCATGGAGTTGCTGGTAGGCGTCCGCAGCTTCCAGCGGACCGAGATCGGCTCGCTGGACGTTTTCCACCAGCGCCACTTCGACCAGCGCCTGGTCGTCCGCTTCTCGCAGAACCACGGGCACTTCCGCTAGCCCGGCCAGCCGGGCGGCGTGCAGGCGCCGTTCGCCGGCGATCAGCGTGTATTGACCGGGGCCGCTGCGTTTGACGATCAGCGGTTGGATGACTCCGTGTGCCTTGATGGAGATCGCAAGTTCGGTCAGTTGCTCTTTGGGAAAGGTGCTGCGCGGCTGGTGAGGGTTCGGCTGGATTTGGTCTATGGGCACTTGCTGTACATCGCTGAGCTTCAGCGCGCTGTCGCTAGGCGGAATGAGTGCATCCAGCCCTTTGCCGAGACGGATTTTGCCAGCCATCTTAGACCTCTAAGGCGATTTTCACGCCGTCTTGCTCCAGGACTTCTTCGGCCAGGGCGCGGTGGGCTTCCGCGCCCGGGGAGCTGGGGAAATAGGCCAAGATGGGCTGCCCGTGTGAAGGCGCTTCGGCGAGGCGCACCGAGCGCGGGATGATGGTCACAAAGGCCTGCTTCTTGAAATGGCGGCGAACCTCTTCCACCACTTCTTGTGAAAGGTTGGTGCGGTTATCGAACATGGTGAGCAGAACGCCACGGATGCGCAGATTAGGAAACAAGGCCCGGCGCACGCGCTCGATGGTGTCCATCAGCATACCCAGACCCTCCAGCGCCAGGTATTCGCATTGCACTGGGATGATGAGGCCGTCTTGCGCCGCCACCATGCCATTGAGCGTCAGCAAGCCAAGCGAGGGTGGACAGTCGATCAAGATGTAATCGTAGCGATCTCGGAGAGGCCCCAGCGCCTGCTTCAGGCGGGTCTCGCGCGCCAATTCATTGACTAATTCCACTTCCCCGCCCGCCAAACCAGGGGCCGCGGGCAACAGCGAGAGTTTGAATTGTTTGTTGTGCAAAATGCTTTCCGCAGCTGGGTGCGTGCCCATTAGAGCTTCGTAGGTTCCACCCTTCACGCTGGTTTTATCAATGCCAAGGCAAGAGGTGGCGTTGGCCTGAGGGTCGAGGTCCACCAGCAAGACTCGCTGGCCCAGGTTCGCCAGGTAAGCGCCCAGGTTGATCGTGGTGGTGGTCTTACCAACACCCCCTTTTTGATTCACCATGGTGTAGATGCGCGCCATGCTACAGCGCCTCGGCCATGAGGTCGTAGATCTCGTCCCGATTGGGCACAGAATCCAGGCCGACACGCTGTACAGAGCGCGCGGCCAGCTGGCTGGCAAAACGTGCTGCCTCTAATGGATCTCCGCTGAGGTGCAAGCGGATGAAGAAGGCTGCAGCAAAAACATCGCCGGCACCTGTCGTGTCTACAGCATGCACCGCGGGGGCTTCAATTTGATGTTCCTCGCCGTACGCATAGAGTTTGGCGCCGGCTTCCCCTTCCGTGACGACGAAAATGGGGCAGGCGGCCGCCATGCGTTCGATTTGTTCCGGGTCATTGCCGACATCTTCACGGGCAATAACCGCCGCGTCGGCGTGACTCAGCAGCAGGTCCGCCTCTTCCCAATGGGCGACCTGCACTTCACCCGATTGATTCCATTCACGCAGCCAGCCCTGGGGTGTCAATCCAAGTGTTGAATCTGGAAAATATCGCAAAATGCGCGGTGAGACTTCGCGTGCAACGGGCGCCAGGTGCAGGATGCGCGGCTGGCGCCAGGCTTCGGGGATCAGGTGGTATTCGAGAAAAGGGGCCTGAACAAGAATTTTTTGCTTGCGACCCTCGGGCGTGTTTCTATTTTCAAACGTGGTGCTTTGGTCCGCGCCGATGTTGACGATGGGGAGGTCGGCCAACGGGCCCAGTGGCAACTCTTCGGCCCAGGCGGTTACGATTCCTGCGCGCAGCCCGAGAGCTTGCACGGTCAACGCGGAATAGGCGGCCGAACCACCGAGGCGCGGGCCCCCCACGGTATTGTCGATGGTGATGTGACCGATAACTAAATAATCGATGGGTTCGAGGCGCGCGGGAACCTGCATGGCGGGATTATACCGCGCAGGTACTTACACCAATTTTCCTAAAAATTTTGTCACGCTGCGATTGAATTCTTCCGGTTGCTCAAGATTAGGCAGGTGCCCCGCTTTGTCGATGAGGTGCAGGGCATTGTTTGGAATTGCCTTTGCCATCCCTTCTGCTTCCGCGGGCGGGATCACCCGGTCATCTTTGCCATGGATGATGAGTACGGGCATGTGTAGGTTGGGAAGCAGGTCGGTGGAGTCGAGCCGGTCGCGCATCGCGGCCAGCGCGGCGATGACGCCTTCAGAGGTCGCTGTGCGCATGATCGCCTTGAGCTCATTCGCAACCGCCGGCTGATCCTTATAAGTATCGGACGAAAGCAATTTTGGGTACATGCTTTCGGCAACCACAGAAGCGCCGCTCTCCTTCACTTGGGCGATGGTTTTGTCGCGGGTCGTCTTGCTTTCGGCGGTGTCGGCGCCCGCGCGGGTGGAGGCTAATATCAGGCCGCTGACGCGCAAAGGGAAGAGACGCGCCGCGGCCAGGGCGATGTAGCCGCCCATGGAAAGCCCGCCGATAACGACTGGATCCATGATGTGGAGCGCGTCTAACACTGAAAGGCAATCCTCGGCATATTGGTCAACGCTAGCGGCACCCTGGCGGGCAGGCGAATCTCCAAAACCTGGCAAATCGGGCGCCAGGACGCGAGCAGACTTGGAAAGGCTCTCCAATTGGCCGGCCCACATACGCCCGCTGAAGGGGAAGCCGTGGATCAATAAAAGCGGCAGCCCACGGCCACGTTCTTCGAAGTGAAGCTTGAAAGTTGCCTTGTTAGCGATGGTCATTGATCCTCCATACACAACGATGAACCCGGCTTCTTAGTGTAACGTAGATTTGTTCAGGGATATGACAAGGAAGTTCCATATAAATCTTGAATATCCTAAACTGAACCTTGACAAAATTAATAGATATATTTACAATTTCTACGAGTTTTGGTTAAATAATGTACTATTTCCTTGTTACATATAAAATATATTGAGACGGGTATTGAAAAAGAGGAAGAATGGCTGAACAATCGTTAGTTGTGATCGGAAAAAACTGGAAGAAGCCCTTTTTCCTGGTATGGACCGGCCAGGCATTTTCTTTACTCGGCAGCCAATTGGTGCAGTTTGCGCTGATTTGGTACCTTACCAAGCAAACGGGCTCTGCCACGGTGTTGGCCACCGCCACGCTGGTGGGTATGTTGCCCTACATTTTCCTGGGCCCGATCGCCGGCTCATTCGTCGACCGCTCGAACCGGCGGCGCATAATGATCCTGGCCGACATCGCTATTGCATTGGCCACTTTGCTGTTGGTTGGGCTGTTTGCGCTGGGCTGGGTTCAGATCTGGCATATCTACGCATTGATGTTGTTGCGCTCGCTGGGGCAATCCTTCCACTCGCCCGCCTTTGCTGCGTCTACATCACTGATGGTGCCTAAGGAGCACCTCGCCCGCATCCAGGGCATCAATCAGATGCTTAACGGCGGCCTGAATATCGTCTCCGCGCCGCTTGGTGCACTGTTACTGGAGTTGCTGCCCATGCAGGCTGTGCTCTCCGTCGACATCATCACTGCGTTGATCGCTGTCGCTTCAGTGCTGCCTGTCGCCATCCCGCAGCCCAGGCGCGAGCTTAATGGTGTCGATGGCAAACCCATCGGCTTCTGGGCAGATTTCCGCGAGGGCTTCCGTTACGTGCTCGGTTGGCCCGGGCTGCTCATCGTAATCCTGATGGCTGCGCTGATCAATTTCCTGCTCACGCCCGCCAGCGCGTTGATCCCTTTGCTGATCACTGAGCATTTTGGAAAAGGTGTCGTGCAGTTGGGCTGGTTTGAAGGCATATCAGGGGTGGGGGTGATCGTGGGTGGTTTGTTGCTTGGCGCATGGGGAGGTTTCAAAAAACGCATTGTCACCACCATGGCTGGCCTTGTGGGTTTGGGTCTGCCGTTTGCTTTTATCGGGTTCCTTCCACCAAACGGATTCATGATTTCACTTGGGCTTGTACTGGCAGCAGGGTTCATGATTCCCATTGTCAATGGCTCGCTGGACGCCACTATGCAAGCCACCGTGGATCCCAGCCGCCAAGGTCGCATCTTCACGCTGACCGGCAGCCTGGCGACCGGGATGACACCCATGGGGCTACTTATCGCAGGACCGCTGGCAGACTTGCTTGGCGTGCAGTCCTGGTTCATCGTGGGTGGCCTGCTTTGCGCGGCGATGGGCGTAGCGGGTTTTTTCATCCCCAGTGTGATGAACATCGAGGCCGGGCGGCCGGAAAAGCATCCACCATCAGTTGAGATACCCCAAACTGGTGAGGTCAATAAAGCAGTCTAGTCATAGACTCTTTCTCTTGAAAATAAAAATTCTACTTCACACGATATGTTGGGAGCTTGGAAGCAGTTCTTTCGATGATTTTCCTGGCTTCCAGGTCGAGTTTGACCGTCTCTCCATACCAACTGATATTGCCCGAAATTTTTCCCCTTAAGTTCCGGTGCAACTGATCGAATAACTCCGTGTGGGTGAGCTCTTTTCCTTTCAATGCGAAAAGGATGGCTTTCTTGAGCGTTTCGTAATTTTGTTTGCTAATCCTTTTTCCACTTTTGCCCTCTAGCGGGTGTTTGGTGAGGATTTTTTCTTCGGCCATTTTTCTCCCTCTTTCGTCACGCGCGAATGGGAATACTCTCTAGCGGCAGCGTGATTGCGGCATCCGTCAGCAGACGGCCTTGCATGGACCAGGGTCCCGTCCAGGTAATCTGCACCGGCAGCATCTGGCCACGCAGCTCGCGGTCAGATTGCACGAAGACTAACTTATTGGTCTCAGTGCGGCCCTTCCAGCGACCCTTCACTTCTTCCTCAAACAGCACCTTCACTGTTTCCCCCAGATAGCGGGCGTTAATCTCGGCCACGATGCCTTCTTGCATCTCTTCAATCGCTTTCAGGCGGCGCAACTTTTCGTCTTCGGGCACGTCGTCAGCCAGGCGGCGGGCGGCCACGGTGCCTTCGCGCTCCGAGTAGCGCGCCACATGCACCACATCTAGCTTCAGGTCCGCCAACAAATCATACGTGGATCGGAATTGCTGTTCTGTTTCTCCGGGAAATCCGAGAATCACATCTGTGGCAATGGCCACATTGGGAATGATCTGGCGGATGCGGGCGATCAGGCGGCCATAATCCTCAGCGGTATAGCCGCGCTTCATGTTCTCCAATACCTGGTTACCACCCGCTTGGATGGGGACTTCGATATGGGGCATTACTTTAGGCAGTTCGGCTACCGTTTCCAGAAGCTCGTCGGTCATCCAGTTCGGGTGCGACGTAAGAAAACGGATGCGCTCTATGCCGTCGATTTCGCTCACATGTCTTAGCAGCAAGGGCAGGCTGGGGCCATCGGGTACGTCTTTTCCGTAGCGATCCACGATCTGGCCGAGGAGGGTGACTTCCTTCACGCCTTGTGATGCCAGTGAACGCACCTCGGCCACGATTTCGCCCCACGGCCGGCTGCGCTCGGCGCCGCGGCGGTAGGGGATGATACAGAAGGTGCAGGCGTGTGAGCAGCCAAATACCACGGGCACGTGGGCGGCTACCAGGCTGCCGCGCTCGTACTCCGGGAGCATCAGATCACCATCCATGAGAGCGAAGCGCTGCTCAGTCTCTTTCAATGCAATGAAGCGACTGTCGTGCTGGGTGAGGTGTGCGACCAGCGGCCCGGGGTCCGAGGGCGGGGAAAATACATCTACAAAGGGCAATTGCCGGCGCAGCCGGTCCTGGCCTTTAACGCCCACTAGGCAGCCCATCAGGTTGATGGTGAGGCTGGGATTCTGCTCCTTAAGCGGCTTGAGCGAGGTGACGCGGCCCATGGCCTTGTCCTCGGCTTGTTGCCGCACCACGCAGGTGTTGAGCACGATCACGTCAGCTTGCTCGATCTGCTCCACGGCGCGATAGCCCAGGCGCTCTAACGCCGAGGCCACTCGCTGCGAATCGGCCACGTTCATCTGGCAACCCTCGGTCCAGATGTGATATTTCATATAGAATCCGGATTATATCAATGTGATCCTAATGCTCGTGCATGGGCCTTTATCTTTATCATGGAGAAGGCGTGCCCTTAGAGCCTTAATTACAAGGATTTCGGCGGACCACACCTACCAACAGATATCCAGCATGATTTGATAATCTGCTGGGTCCGCGGGCTGGGAGACCAGCGGATACGGATCGACTTGAACCAGAGTGACCACTTGACTCGGGAGGGTGATCGAACTCATATCGCCTTCAAGTAGCTCGCCCAGTGTAAGCGTGTATGGTTGTATTTCTGTCCCAAAGTTGCGTCTAAAAGGACTTTTACCTTCCTTGCCAAACGCACATGGCGTCTGCCGGGCAGCGACTATCCTCTACTACTTCGAGAAAGGTAATCTTGATCGACCCACCCGCATTGGAGATGCTTTCCCGGGGACTCAGCTCAACGTTGCCTTCTCGAAGTATGTGAGTCGAGGGTGAACAGGCAGTGAATGATATCAGTGCAACCGCGACGAGTGGAAAAATGCTTTGGCCTTCATTAAAAATCCTATCTGTGAGTTTGTAGGATTAACGCCAGATTTATTTCCTATTTTCCCTTACTTTCGTTTGTAAATGGGTAAAATCTGGCGATGTTTTTTCGCCGAATGGCTTTATTTTCAGTAGGTGCTGTTTTGCTGGCCTTCCTTGTTTACCAAATCCCCTGGGTCCGCCTCCGCGTGGACTGGCGGCTGCAGGTTGCGCAAACCTATATCACCAGCCGCCTGAACCCCGCCGGCGCGCTACCTCCGCCGCAGATTGAGAGTTCAGAGATACCTTTTGCGACCGCAAACAGCCCCACTTCGCAACCCCCGACGGCAATTCCGCAGGCCACCCCGACGCCGCTGCCGTTGTCAGTGCAGTTAACGCCGGCGGAATACGAGTTACAGGGTCCTAACAATTGCGGCCCTGCCACGTTAGCGATGTACCTGCGTTATTACGGTTGGGATGGCGACCAATATGATATTTCGGACGAGATCAAGCCGGTAACTAGGGACCGCAACGTCAATGTGGACGAGCTCATTTATTACACGAGTAATTGGGCGGGATGGCTGAAATCCACTTTTCGTGTCGGCGGTGACATCGATCTGCTCAAACAATTCCTGGCCGCCGGCATCCCGGTAATGGTGGAGAAGGGGTATGTCATCGAGATCGATTATTTCTATCAGGATGATTATTGGAACGGGCACTACGCGCTGGTCACCGGATACGATGACGCCGCACAAACCTTTACGTATCAGGACAGCTACAAAGGCCCCGATGAGCAAATAGATTACGCGGAATTTGATGAATTCTGGCAGCAATTCAACCGCGTATTCATCCTTCTTTACCTGCCGGAGCAGGAACAGACAGTTATCAATCTGCTCGGCGCTGACTGGGATGAAGAAGTCAACCGCCAAAATGCTTTGGCTATTGCCCAGGCGGAAACGATTTCGGATCCTGACAATGCTTTCCCCTGGTTCAATCTTGGTATGAACCAGGTCTATTTCGAAGATTACGCCGCTGCGGCTGCTTCATTTGACCGCGCCCGCGAGATCGGCTTGCCGATGCGCATGTTGCGCTACCAGTTCGGTCCTTTTTTCGCGTATTACAATGTCGGGCGTATGGACGATTTGAACGAATTGTTGGATTACGCCCTACAGATCACACCCGAATCCGAAGAGGCGTTCATTTGGAAGGGCTGGATGTTGTATCGACAAGGGGACAATAACCGGGCTATCTCGCAGTTTCTCTTGGCCCAGGAAGCCAATCCCAAATCTGTTTACGTGGCGCAAGCGCTGAGTTTTATGGGCGTGACGCCCTGATCTATCACACGAGGAAAAATGAAAAAATCCGGAGAGCTGATTTGCGCGTTAGCGATCACCGCGATGCTGGCTGCCTGTGGTCCTGCAACGGCCACACCGGAACCTTTTATCGAGCCTGACTACCTGATCGAGCAATTAATCCCCCCACTGGAGGCGCCGGAGGGTGCGCAGCAGCTCGGGGGCGGGGGCGGAGGCGGACCCAACGGGATGGGCGTTGGCGCCTTTTTCATTAGTGACCTGACTATCGGCGAAGTTCATCAGCATTATTACGAACAGCTGGAAGAGGCTGGTTGGCGTTTCATCTCCGAGCAAGATTCGGAAAACGAAATGATCACATTTTGGGAATTGTCCGATAAGGATGGCGCTGCCTGGTCTGGGAAATTGGAGGTTGTCTTCAGCCCTCCAGATTTCCCCGACACCTATAAAGTGGATGTCATGATCCTGCTCCCTCGATAACAAAACACAATCGCCTGCCGTTGTCGTAGATGTGATCCGCAAATTGAAATCCGGCAAGTATCGTCTCTATTCGAAGAAGAAAGATCCCAAAACCGGCAAACGACGCAATCTTGGCACTTTCAATACACGTGCAGCTGCCGAAAAGCACGAACGCGAGGTCCAGTATTTCAAACGACAATAATGCGGCAAACGAAAAGGGCAGGCTCCAAAACCTGCCCCTTTTTGCCCTTGGCAAAAAAAAAATCAGTTACTGTTCCATTGTCCCAACCCAGTTCTGTCCAGCGATTTCCAATCTCACCTGATCTTCCTCGAAGCGCATCCATAAAAACATCAGATCCAAACCGGGGCCTTCGTTGTATTCGATGATGAAGGTTTGTTCATCCACCCACTCGGCGCGGGCTTTGACAATCCTACCGTTCACGCTGTCGCGGTACAACCCATCCAACCCGGCCATATCCAGGCGCGGCTCTGGCTCGTAGGCTACTTTGAGTTCGAATTGCATTTGATTTGGCTCATCAAAAGTTAGTGCGATGTACTCCAGTAAGGTGTTTGGCTCTCCTACAAACCTCTTCCCGGAAATCTCGCGTGCGATGTCTGGCAGAGGTGGCACGGGTTCTGTCTCAGGAGCCTGCGCAACCCCGGCTATCGCTTCCTGCAGCAGTGCCTGGCCTTCAACATTCTCTGGCAGCGCCGGGGCTCCACTCTCTACGTCGCCGACGGACGCTTCGATGAACTGGTCGACCTGACTGGGGTCAAAACCGGCCCCGGTTTTCACGATGACTACGTCAAATGCAGGCACGACTTGGATCTCTTGACCGCCGCGACCAGAGGCCATGTAAGCAAAGATTTCGTCCAGGTTAACCCACCAGCCGTATCCGTAGGCCTCGCCATTGTCGGCTACCAGCCGCGGCTTGACCGCGTTTTCCACCCATTTGCGAGAAATTATTTGCTGCCCCTCCCACATTCCATTGTTCAGCCACAGGTAACCTACCTTGGCCATGTCGCGCGGATACATGGCGAGGTCTCCCCAGCCGTGATTGAACCCTGTGGCATCTGCAGGCCAGTAGACTTCCTCGATACCAAGTGGATCGAACAGGTTCTCCTGGGCAAACTCTAGAGTGCTCATTCCCGTCGCCTGGGTCAGGATGGCAGACAACATGTGCGAGCCTGGGCTGCAGTAGTCCCAAACAGTACCAGGTTGGTGAATAGGCTTGAGATCGAGGGTGAACTGCACCCAATCATCACTGGCTTTCATCTGTTGTAATGTAGGCTCTCCCTCGGATGTCCGATAGCAATCCAACCCCGAACTCATGGTGACGAGATGGCGAACGGTGATCTGTTTCTTCCATTCATCGAGGTTGGCAATGGTCCGTTCGGGGAAAAAGGAAATCATCGGCGCATCCAGGTCCAGCAAGCCCTTGTCAGCTGCGATACCGATCAATGTAGTTGTGATGCTCTTGGTCACCGAAGCCACATCATGCAGAGTGGTTCCGTCGTAGGGATAGAAATAGGCATCGAGAAATATTGTTCCATGGCGGACGATCGTGAGGCTGTGGATGGCGGTGCCATTCGTCTTCATCGTGTTGATGGCAATCGCCAATTTCGCGGAGTCGAATCCCCGGGATTCCGGGGAAGCTGTTTCCCAGCCATTCGTCGGCCAGTAATCGCGGGTCGGCGCGCTGGCGCGCGGCCAAAAGGTAAAGACGCCCGCGGCGACTAACGAAACGCTGAGAACGGCGAAGATAATTCGAGCCGGACTAAGCCAACTCTTGCTGCTTAGTGTGTTGCTCATGAGGTCCTCCAAACCTTTTCCAGGTCAAATTGAGTTGCCCCTAAGATAGCCAGTATCGGTTAGGCTTGTCGCCTAGAAAAAGTTAGGTTTTAGGTCTGGATAGAAAAAGCGCAGGTACATACCTGCGCTTTTTTCCTTTCTCCTATTCTTCAGGCTGTTTTTATCAGGGCTCCATGGTCCCCACGAAAGTCCCCACGTCGGTGATTTTCATCTCCAGTTGATTGCCTTCGAATTTCATCCAGAAGAACAATAGGTTTAGCCCAGGGCCTTCGTTGTACTCGATGACAAAGGTTTTTTCATCCACCCATTCGCCGCGGGCAAGGACAGGTTTACCAGAAACGCTTGCTCGGTAAAGGCCATCCAGTCCGACAAGACTCACACGCGGTTCAGATTCATTTTGAACTGTAAATTCAAGCCTCGCTTCCCCTGTTTCAGGGAAGGTGAGCGTCAAAGCCGAATTCAAGATGCCGTTGCTCTCCAAGATGAAGTTCTTGCCTGAAATTTCTTGGACAATCGCCGGCAAGGATGGCACCGGTTCGGCTTCGGGCGCATCCAGGATCGCCACCAGTGCTTCCTGCAACTGTGCTTGTCCTTCGGGATTCTCCGGCATTCCATTCTCCAGGTCGCCCACTGCAGATCCAAGGTAATTGTCGATCTGTCCCGGGTCGTAGCCTCCGCCGGTCTTTACAATCACAACATTAAATTCGGGTATTACCTGTATCTCCTGCCCGCCTCGCCCGGAGGCCATATAAGAGAATGGTTCATCATCATTCAGCCAAATTCCGTAGCCGTAGTCTTGTCCGCGGTCGGTCCCGATTTGTGGGGTGATCGCATTTTCAACCCATTCTCGCGAAACGATCTGTTGGCCATCCCAAGCGCCTAAATTCAGCCACAGGTACCCGATTTTGGCAGCATCTTGAGGGTACATTGCCAGGTCTCCCCACCCATAGTTGATCCCATTGGAGTCGGCAGGCCAAAAGACTTCTTCGATGCCCAAGGGCCCAAACAGATGCTTCTGGGCAAAGGCAAGCTCGCTCATTCCCGTTGCCTGCGTAAGGATGGCGGACAACATGTAGGAACCTGGGCTGCAGTAGGCGAAGACAGTTCCAGGCTCATGAATTGCCTCGAGGTCGAGGACAAACTGTATCCAGTCATCGCTGGCTCGCATTTCAGCCTGCGTCCGCTCCTCACCGCCTTTGTCGTCGCAGTGGAGACCAGAGCTCATCGTCATAAGATCGCGTACAGTGATCTGCTCCTTCCATTCGTTGCGATTGGCGATCGTTCGCTCGGGGAAGAATGAAACCATGCTGTCGTCCAGGTTCAAGTATCCTTTGTCGATGGCAATGCCGATAAGAGTTGTTGTGACGCTCTTGGTTGCGGATGCCATGTCATGCAGCGTGGTGCCATCGTATGGATAAAAATAAGCATCCAATACGATCTGGCCATTTCGCATGACCAACCAACTGTGCATCGGGGTTTCATTGCGCTTTACGGTGTCAAGCACTGTCGCCAACTTGGCCGAATCCAGTCCCAGCGACTCTGGTGAGGCGAATTGCCATCCCTCCGTCGGCCAGTAGTCTGCGGCTGGCACGTTCGCCTGCGGAAGGGCGACAGACGCGGTTGCCCGCGGCCAAAAATAAAACGCGGCTGCCCCGGCCAGTGAAACCCCCAATACGATAATGATGATTCGGATCGGATTAAGCCAACCCTTGCTGCTGATAATGTTGCTCATGTGTTCCTCCTAACTTTTTTCAGGTAGTCGATTTGAATCCACCATAGCGGGTAAGGGTTAGGGTTGTCGCCTAGAAAAAGTTAGGGTCTGGTCAAAGACCAGACCCTTATTGCGAGCAATCCTCTAAGTAGCTAAAAACTCAATTGGCGAGGTTGATTAGAGAGGGGTTTGATTTTTGGAAAGAAGGCGAAACTCTCTGGCGCGTACCAGCGCTTGGGTTCGGCTGTTGACCCCCAGCTTGGTATAGATGTTATTGGTGTGCCACTTTACAGTACCAACCGTCAGGTAAAGTTGATCGGCAATTTCCCTGTTGGAAAGACCCGCGTCAATGAAGCCCAAGACGTCCTTCTCGCGTTCACTGAGGGGATCGGCCAGGGGGGCAGGTGTCTTCGTTGTTGTTTGGGTGATTCCCAGGTAGGGCTGAATGCCAAAGAACCGACGATCCACAAAATGTTGCAATTGTTGACGCGCGGGCTGAAACAAAATGGCGATGATCACGGCGGATGCGGTGAGCATGACCGAGGTGAACTGGTTGCCGAACAGGGCGATCGATAGATTTTGAAGCAGCAGTGCGGAGCCAAAGAATACGAGACCAAGCAGTAAGGTGAGGAAACTATATACGATGCCGCGATTGATATAGAAGTCGATATCCCAAAGGTGGTATCGCAGGATGGAAATGGTGATGACCGTCGGGAGGATCAGCAGAACGACGATCTGTACAAAAGTGCGGAACACTTCGTAGATAAAGATCACGGAACTTGCCGGTGCAAAGTAATTGAGTGCTGCGAAATGGATGAGGTTCAAGCCATAAGCGATCAGGATAATGACGGCAGTTCCAAACACTACCCATTTGATCTGTTGCTGTTGTTCCGCCGACGTAGTTCGGTATCGGTAGATGAGTGCAAGCAGGCCGCTGCCCAGAAAGACCAGGTCGAGGATATCTTCGGTGGCGTCTCCTGGGAGGAGGTCGAGTTGGACGATCCCTAGATAGATCAGCCATGGCGCTAACAGCCAGCCAATCCACTTCGGCACCACGCGCCCATCCGGAAAAGAAAACATGAATAACAATGACAAGAAATCCGCCATCATCTCGTAAACACGGAGGGATGGAGGCAATGGTTCGGGTAAATAATTGATCACCCCGTTGGTCACCCCGATAACAATTAAAGCAGCGGAAAAAAACAACGCCGGTCGGTTATCCCCGCGCCGCCAAAAGATCAACGCAGCCGCGGCAAGAAATCCCGCGATGAGCAAGACACGCAAAAAGAGCGCGGTGAAGGACAGGGCTTCAATTACGATGGGCGATAAGTTGAGCAGGGTAAGCTCTTCTGGGGCGGAAGCCAAGAAAATCGCTTTGTACGACGCTGCGGGGGTCCCAAGAACAATGATCCCCAGGCTCAGAAACAATAGTCCCCACCAAGCGATTCGCGCCCATTTGTTTCCAAATGGCAAGGCAACTCCTTTGCGGGAAAGCAAGAAACAGGCGGGAAGCTTGCATTATATGCCGAAGCTAGCTCTTCTCTTAACTATTTGTTAGAACTTAAAGCTTATTCGTGCCGGTTTCTTGACTTGCCTAGCTGCGCTTGTTAAAATGGCTGAATGCTGCGTTTAGCACTCTCGACCAGAGAGTGCTAAAACAAGCCGAAATTATGGAACGCCTTAGCGAACGCCAAAAACTGATCCTTGGATTGATTGTGAAGGATTACGTGGAATCCGCTCAGCCGGTCGGCTCGAAGCGCCTCGTCGAGCATTACGGCTTGGACGTCAGTTCGGCCACCGTGCGCAATGAGATGTTGGAACTCACCGAGAGCGGCTTCCTGCGCCAGCCGTTCACCTCCGCCGGTCGCGTGCCCACCGAAGAAGGCTTCCGCTTCTTCGTCGGAGAGCTGATGCACCGCCAGGAGCTGCCGGCTTCCACGAAACACACCATCAGCCACCAGTTCTATCAGGCCCGCCATGAAGTTCATCAATGGATGCGGCTGGCAGCTTCCGTGCTGGCGGCCCAGGCCAAGGCGGCCTCTCTCATTACCACCCCTCAATCCCAACAGGCACGCTTTAAACACTTGGAGCTCATTCTCACCGCCGGCCGCCAGGTGTTGATGGTGCTGGTCCTGGAGAGCGGCCAGGTGATCCAGCAAATGCTGGTGCTCAAAGACGCCTTCAGCCAGGAAAAACTGAGCAACACCGCCACTCAACTCAATGATCTGTTGCGCGGGTCGACAGCCGCCAACCTGACACCTCCTCCCGCAGACATGGGCACTTTGGCTAGCGAAATTTATCGGCTGATCAAAGGCGAGTTGCAATCCTTGGAAAAAGGCCTGGGCGGGGAGATCTATCATGATGGTTGGACCAACGTGCTCGCCGAGCCCGAATTTAGCGAATCCGATGCTGCCCAGCGCGCTCTGCGTGTTCTCGAAGAACGCCCGCTGCTGGACACGCTGCTGACCCAAACCATGACCGGCGCCGAGATCGGCGGCGTGCAGGTACTCATCGGCGGCGAAGGCCGCTGGGAAGAATTGAATGACTTTTCGCTGGTGCTGGCGCGCTATGGCGCGCCCGAGGCCGCCAGTGGTTACGTGGGCGTGCTTGGCCCCATCCGCATGTCCTATGGCCGGGCTGTCTCCGCAGTGGATTATGTGGCCGGCCTGCTCAGCGAGATGGTGGCCGAATCCATGAGCGCTCACGATTAAACAAGGAGACTTGTTAGAGGCGGGTCCAAGACCGCCCATGATTATGATGAGCGATAAAAAAGAAGATATAGAAAAAGTAAAGGACTCGGGCGAAGAAGAAGCTCAGGCAGAAATGGTCTCCGAAGGCGGGAGCGTGGCGGAGCAACCCTCCGACGGCAAGAACGAATTGAGCGCCCTGCAAGAGAAACTCGCTGAAACCGAAGCCAAGGCTGCCGAACACCTGGATGGCTGGCAGCGCGCTCAGGCGGAGTTTTCCAATTACAAGAAACGCCTCGCCCGCGAGCAGGAGCAACAGGCCGCCGAGGTGCGCGGGCGCGTGCTCAAACGCTACCTGGAGATCGTCGACGATCTTGAGCTCGCCTTGAAAAACGCTCCGAAAGATGGCCCCGGCGCCGATTGGGCGCAGGGCATCGAATTGATTTACAAGAAACTCGTTTCCTTTTTGGAAAGCGAAGGGCTGACCCGCATGGATCCATTGGGTGAACCCTTCGATGCGAATCTGCATGAAGCTGTGACTCAAGAAGAAAGCCCCGACCATGAAAGTGGCACCATTATCGAAGTGCTGCGGCCGGGTTACCTGCTGGCTGAGCGCGTGTTGCGCCCGGCCTCTGTAAAAGTTGCGAAATAATTGAGGAGATATAAACATGGCAAAAATCATCGGCATTGACCTGGGCACCACCAATTCGGTTGGCGCCGTCATGGAAGGCGGCGAACCCGTCGTAATCCCTACTGCGGAAGGCGAACGTCTCGTCCCTTCTGTGGTAGCCATCAACAAGAACGGTGAACGCATGGTGGGGCGTCAAGCGCGCAACCAGGCGGTGGTGAATCCGGAAAATACGATCTATTCCATCAAGCG
Source organism: Chloroflexota bacterium (assembly GCA_023485685.1). Lineage (GTDB taxonomy): Bacteria > Chloroflexota > Anaerolineae > Anaerolineales > UBA11579 > JAMCZK01. The sequence goes on from JAMCZK010000013.1 coordinate 39,542, forward strand.
CTTTATGGGACGCAAATACAACGATCCCGAAACCCGCAAGGCGCTTGATGTAGTTCCCTATCACATCGAAAAGGCCGCCAACGAAGGCATCGAAGTCGAGTTGGCTGGCAAGCGTTACACCCCGCCGGAGATCTCGGCCATGATCCTTGGCAAGATCAAGGCCGACGCCGAAGCCTATCTCGGCGAACCTGTGACCCAGGCCGTGATCACCGTCCCGGCCTACTTCAACGATGCCCAGCGCAACGCCACGAAAGATGCCGGCAAGATTGCCGGCCTCGAAGTGTTGCGCATCATCAACGAGCCCACGGCTTCCTCTCTCGCCTACGGACTCGACAAAAAGAAAAACGAGGTCATCGCCGTGTACGACCTGGGCGGTGGCACCTTCGATATTTCCATCCTCGATGTGGGCGATGGCGTCTTTCAGGTGCGCTCCACCAGCGGCGACACCTTCCTGGGCGGAGATGATTTCGACCAGCGCGTGATCAATTACCTGGCCGAAGAATTCCAAAAGGAGCAGGGCATCGACCTTCGTAAAGATCGCCAATCCCTGCAACGTTTAAAGGAAGCTGCCGAGAAAGCCAAGATCGAGCTTTCTTCCCTGCAGCAGACCGAGATCAACCTGCCCTATATCACGGCTGACGCCTCCGGCCCCAAGCACCTGGTCACCAAGCTGACCCGCGCCAAGCTGGAGCAGCTCACCGGCGATCTCATCGAGCGCACCCTGGGCCCGGTCAAGCAGGCCCTCAAGGACGCCGACCTGAAACCCAGCGATATCAATGAGATCGTACTGGTGGGCGGCATGACCCGTATGCCCGCCGTGCAGGAAGCCGTGAGGAAGACTTTCGGCAAGGAACCGCACAAAGGCGTGAACCCCGATGAAGTGGTTGCTATCGGCGCGGCCATCCAGGCAGGTGTTCTTGGCGGCGACGTGAAGGACATCCTGCTGCTCGACGTGACCCCGCTGACCCTGTCCATCGAGACCCTGGGCGGCGTTTCCACACCGCTGATTGAGCGCAATACCACCATCCCTACCCGCAAGAGCCAGATCTTCTCCACCGCCAGCGATAACCAGAACCAGGTGGAAGTGAACGTTCTGCAGGGCGAGCGCCCCATGGCCGTGGATAACAAGTCCCTGGGCCGCTTCAACCTGGACGGCATTCCGCCCGCGCCGCGCGGCATCCCGCAGATCGAAGTGACCTTCGACATCGACGCCAACGGCATCCTCAACGTGACCGCTTCCGATAAGGCTACCGGGCGCAGCCAGCACATCACGATCACGGCCTCCTCCGGCCTCTCCGAGGATGAGGTCGAGCGCATGCGTAAGGACGCCGAAGCCCACGCCGCCGAAGACAAGAAGCGCAAGGACTTGGTCGAGGCGCGTAATACGGGCGACTCCGCGGCGTACACCGCTGAAAAGACAGTGAAGGATCTGGGCGACAAGGTTTCCGCTGAGCGCAAGAAGGAAATCGAAGACGCGGTTGCCAAACTGCGTGGTTTGCTGCCCGGTGAAGATGCCGCTGCCATCAAATCCGCTACCGAGGCTCTAATGGAGATTGTCCAGAAGCTGGGCGCCGAGGCTTACCAGGCCGGAGCCCAGGGTCCTCAAGCCGGTGGCGGGCAGCCCGGAGGCGAGCAAAAACCCGGTGGCGATGGCAAGGGCGGCGAAGATGTGGTGGAGGGGGAGTTTAAAGAGGCGTAATTCCATATTGCGTATTGCGTATTACGTAATACGCAATACGTAATACGTAATACGTAATACGTAATACGAGTCACCTTGCCTAGTAAACGCGACTATTACGACATTCTCGGTGTTCACCGTTCCGCCTCGCCGGAGGAGATCAAATCATCCTTCCGGCGTTTGGCGCGCCAGTATCACCCTGACGTCAATAAATCCCACGACGCCGAAGAGCGCTTTAAGGAAATCAACGAAGCTTACGCGGTATTAGCCGACCCGCAGAAGCGCGCCGCCTACGACCGTTACGGCCACGCCGGTCTGAATGGTTTTGGCGGCATGCCCGATTTCACTAACGTGGACCTGGGCGACATCTTCGAAGAATTGTTCGGCTTCGGCTTTGGCCGCCGCTCCGGGCGCCAGCAGCGCAATGCGCCCCGCCGCGGCGCCGATCTGCAATACAACTTGACCCTCGATTTCGAAGAAGCCGTATTCGGCGTTGAGAAAGAGGTGGAATTCACCCGCGACGAAGTCTGCAAGCGCTGCGATGGCGAAGGCGCCGAGCCCGGTACGACTAAATCGAACTGTCCCACCTGCGGCGGCAGCGGCGAAGTGCGCGCTTCGCGCCAAACGATTTTTGGTTCCATGGTGCAGGTGACCACTTGTCCTAACTGCCGCGGCACGGGCACCATCATTGGCTCTCCCTGCAAAGTTTGCAATGGTCGTGGCTTGGAACGAAAAACAGTAAAAAAGAAAGTGGATATCCCCGCGGGTGTTGACAGCGGTACTCAAGTACGGCTGAATGGGGAAGGGCAGCCCGGTCTCAACGGCGGCCCGCAAGGCGATCTGTACATCGCGCTCAATGTGCGCCCGCACAAATATTTCCATCGCCGCGACGATGACATTTTGCTGGACCTGGACATTAACGTGGCGCAGGCTACCTTAGGCGGCGAGGTGGAAGTGCCTACTGTGGACGGACCCGCCGAACTCAGCATCCCCGTCGGCGTACAGCCCGGCAAAGTATTGCGCATGCGCGGCAAAGGCGTGCCGCACCTGCGCGGCTCCGGCCGCGGTGACCAATTGGTCATGGTCAATGTCGCCATCCCGCACAAACTTAACGCCGAACAGCGCAAGCTCTTCGAGCAGCTCGCCGCCACCATGGGCACCGAAGCTCACCCGCGCGAAAGCGGATTCTTGGACCGATTGAGAGAAGTGTTGGGGGGATAATCTGGGACTTCATGGCAGTAGAAAAAAAAGGCGTAATTTTATTTGCGCCTGTTTTTTTGTTAGGGATCTAATTCGGCTATGGGAAAAGTCTCCAAAAACTTACTGGGTTGCCGGACGGTACAAAGATCGTGCCTAAAGCCACGTTGTTACAGCCTGCCATCGTACGGAAGGTGTTGTCAAATGAATAGAGAGTCCCGTTTTCTATGATGGACAAACGGTTGCCATTCTCATCAACATCATAATCATTGTCCCAATTTGCACTTTCCATTGAGATCCTCCACCCTTCAATTGTTTTGCCCTCGATTGTCGCAGTTGTATACTTGGCCGAGTTCACAATCCCTATATGGCCTGCACCATAGCCGATATTGGTAATCAATCGCGAATAAGTTCCATCTCTGAATTGCACATAAACTCTCGCCTCGGATTGCATAATAATTACATCGCCAGCTTGCGCGGTGGCGGTGTGTGAGCCAGTTGGATCAGGAGTTTCCAAAGTGCCTCCAACCTGATATCGCTGCAGGCCACTGTTCTTGGGAATAACCGAATCATTCGACCAATAATCAGCAGTGGCCATTTCCTCGGCGGTATCCCAACTGTGCCCTGCAATGGCGGGACGAGCCCCACCAATATCATAGAACAGCTTGTTTACCACGTATTCAACACACTGACACCGAGCGGCATCTTGTTTGGCATTTACGTTTGATGGGATTAAAAGTAAAAGTAATAATGCAATCAATATTACAGTTTTGGTCGGTTTTATTGTATTTTTCATTTCTTTCCCTTCCTTTCATTGTTGTTAAGAGGGACACAGAAGAGGTTACTACTGTTTTAGCGGAAAGTAAATACCGACTTAGCACATTCTTTCGTGTGCGCGTACGGCGTAGCCGCTAATTGCGCGCGGAAACTTCCATATAACCTCGTTCCGCAGACCCTTCTCGCCTAAAAAACACAAATTGACCCAATACCAGAAAAAAACGTTCATGGGGGTATCCAAGGCACACAGCTTGATTTCAGTTTATCCTTGACATAGAACAACAGTTCTATTGTTATCTCTAGCCCTAGAGATGGCTAGCCAGGCGATCATCCAAATTCCCGGCCCGTTTGCGTTTTCCAGCGTGCGCCAGATGGTGCCGCTGAGCCAGGGATCGGTATATCTATTCCAGGGGGATAGCGACGTCCTGCAGGCTGCCATGCAGGAGTTTATCGACCGCCTGGGGATGCGCGGGGCAGTCCAAGTGGTCGTCGGCGGCAACCGCATCTCCTTCGACCATTTGCCGCTGATTCTTGGGGACCAGATCGGCAGGGTCTACGAGATCATGGACCGCATCCTGGTTTCGCGTGCGGAAACCTGCTATCAAATGCAGGATGTGCTTGCTGCTTTGGAGCCCAGCCCAATACCCATCGTGATCACGGACATGCTGGAATCCTTCTATGAAGAAGATCTGACCCCTCAAGAAGTAACTCTCTTGTTGCAAAAGTGCATCAGGCACATTCATAAACTTAGTGAGGCAGCGCCCGTTCTCATCAGTGCGTGCGGCGATCCTTCTCGTCCCAAGCTGCTTGAGTTGATCGAACAAAACTCGGACGAGCGCTTTTACTTCCAGCCCTTTGATCATGCCGATGATCTGGTTCAGGTGAATTTGCCGGGAATCTGAAATGGGTCATACGCTTTCGACTGTCACTCAGAATTATCAGCGTTTCTTGACATACGTGCGGCCCTTCCGACGGGCATTGCGCAAGTCCGACCAGTTGGCGCTGGATGCCTTGCTCGATGAAGCCAATCAGCATTTGCCCGCCGCCGGTTACGCGGCCAACCTGCTGCCTGGGATCGCCTTCTTGCTTTCCTTGTTGCTGGAAAAACACAAACAGGCAGTGCAGCTTGAAGCTGAACTCGAGAACCAACGAATGGATTTCAGGCGTGAGCTGGAAAAAAATCGGAAGGAATTTGCCGCCGAACTTGCCAAACTGCGCACAGAGATCTTCTTGCTTAAGGGCAGCCCCAATGGCCACTGAATATTCAGGCTGGATTATGGATGTTTACGCCGACAAAGGTAAGGGCGCCGTGGTCTGGTTCGTTTGCGAGGATGGGCGCCGTCTGCGGTTTATCCAGGATCTGGCGATCACCTTTTATGTAGGTGGTGATCAGCACGACCTGCGACGATTCTGTGAATACCTAACCAGGTCCCGCTTGCGATTTGAGTACATCGAACGCGAGCACCTTTTCCATGGAATGATTGATGTGATCGCCATCCCCGTTCGCAACGGCGCATTGCAGCGATCTTTGTTCCGCAAATTGCATAATGTGTTTCCGGATTTGGATTACTACAATGCGGATATTGCTTTGCCGGTTCATTACTTCGTCATCACCAAAACATTTCCCCTCGCCTTCTCCAAAATCTGGGTGGACGGTCAAAATCGAATTTCCAAAATTTCGGTGCAAGACGACAAATGGGATCTCAAACCCAAGCTCCCTGAACACTTAGTGCGAAAGATGGACGTGGAACCCACCAGCTCACCCCTTAAATCCTTGCCCTCATCGATCCGCGTCACTTTCGGCAACCAAACAGAAACTATCAGCACAGCAGATCCTGCGAAGTTGCTGAGGCATTTCGGTGAGTGGATCGAAGTCTATGATCCGGACATCGTTCGCACTCGTTATGGGGATGCCTGGATGTTTCCTTACCTTTTTTCCATCGCGAAGACAACCAATATTCCTTTCAACCCCAATCGCGACAAGTCGCGGCAACCTCTACGGATTGAAGCTAATCAGTTTGAAAGCTACGGCCACCTGGTGCATCGGGACCAGCAGACTTTGCTTTTTGGTCGCCTTCACCTGGATCCGCAGAACTCAATGGCCTTCAAAGACTGGGGGCTCTTGGGCACTTACGAGACCGCACGCTTGAGCAATCTTCCGATCCAAAACGCGGCGCGGCGCAGCGCGGGCGGCGCCTTTGTGGGCATGCAGGTGACTGCATCGCTGGAGAAGGGCATCCTGATCCCGATTCGCAAAGAACAGCGCGAGCGCTTTAAGAGCGCCACACAAATGATCGCTGCCGATAACGGTGGCGTCATCTTCAAACCGATCACTGGCCTGCATGCCAATGTTGCGGAGATCGATTTCTTTTCCATGTATCCGCATATCATGACGGGTTGGAATATTTCCGCGGAAACCGTGGGTGGGATGGGTGCAAACACTCGAATTGCGCCAGGCATTGGTGTGCCGATAAACCAGGATGAACCCGGCATTGTGGCGGATGTGCTCAGGCCGATCCTGGCCAAACGTGCCGCGGCTAAAGACCTGCTGGAAACTGGCAACACTCAAGGCTATGACGAAAATTACCTTCAGACAGCTTACGAATTCTTGAAGGGCCTAGGCTGGGTCTCGTATGGCTATCAAGGCTTCAGCGGCAACCGCATCGGCAGCATCGAAGCCCACGAAGTGATCAATGCCGTAAGCCGCGATGTGATTCTGCTTGCCAAGGAGGCCGCTGAGGACGCCGGCTTTGAAGTGCTGCATATCTATGTGGATAGCTTATTTGCAAAAGTGGAAGGAAGAAGTAGAGCGCAAATAAACGAATTGTTGGCCGAGATCAAGAATCGCACCGGCTTGAAGGTGGATCTGGAGGGCATACTGCGCTGGATTGCCTTCCTGCCGTCCAAGCAGAACGAGAGCCTGCCTGTGCCGAATTGCTATTTTGGCGTCTTTGAAAGCGGAGAACTGAAATGCCGCGGCATCATGGCTCGCCGGGGTGACACACCCTTATACATTGCTGATGTGCAAATGGCTGCGATCCGCCTGATGGCTGCAAAACAGGATTTAGTCGAACTGCGTAAGCTCATCCCGGAATTAGTGGAGTTCTTTAAATCACGTTACAAAAAGATCGCAAATGGGGAGGTTCCGCTGGAAAAGCTGGTGATCTCGCAAACATTAAGCCGCAACATCGAAGATTTTAGGGTTATCTCTCCCGCCAGTGCAGCTGCCCGCCAATTGGAGAAAGAAGGCAAGGTTATCCGTGCCGGGCAAAATGTGGAATTCATTCGTGTGCGGGATGTGCCACATTCGCTTTCCTGGCACCTGGTGCGCGAAGACCAAAAGCCGAATCTAGACACGGACTGGTATTGTGAGCAGCTATTGCGTGCTGCAGATGAGGTGCTTTCGCCGCTTGGGGTGCCAAAGGATGTTCTATTAGCCTGGTTTACTGACCAAGGCGCCTACTGGATACCTGAGGATTATGTGGACAATACGCCTATCACCTGGCCATTGTTGGAAGTCATTAAACGACGATCGAGGATCAGCAATATTCGGGTGCCCGCGAAGTTATAGTGAAAAGCGGATGCTATACTCCGCGCCGTGCCCACTGAACCCACTTCCTGGCTGCGCATCTCACTTAGAGTCGACCCCGAGCTTGCCGAGGCCGTCTCCGAGGTACTCGCCCGCTACATCCCCGGCGGCGTGGTCATCGAGAGCACTGCCATTGAAGCGGACGCCGAAGACATAGGCCGCGCCGTTGGGCCTCTGCGTGTTTCTGGCTACATCCCCGCGGATGCATACCTAGAAGATACGCGAGCCAACATCGAGCAAGGGTTGCGCTATTTAGCCATGATCCAGCCCATCCCCGAACCCAGTTACGAAAGCATCCAGGAGCAAAACTGGATGGAAAGCTGGAAGGAACACTACAGACCGCTGCCCGTCGGCGAGCGCTTGCTGATTCTGCCTGCCTGGATCCAAATGGAGACTGGTGGCCGCGTGCCCATCCGCATCGAGCCCGGCATGGCCTTCGGTACCGGAGTGCACCCCACGACGCAGCTCAGCCTGCAGCTCCTCGAGCACTGCGTGCAGCCGGGCAACTCCGTCATCGACGTGGGCTGCGGTTCCGCCATCCTGGCGATCGCCGCCGCCAAGCTGGGCGCCGCGCCCGTGGTCGCTGTCGACATTGACTCGCAAGCTTTGGATAACGCGCGCCACAACGTGCAATTGAATAATGTTGACATCGAAATAGGCCAAGGCTCGGTTGCCGAATTGTTGAAAGGTCAATTTGGATTGCAGCAAGCTGATGTCGTGGTAGCGAACATCCTCGCGAAGGTGCTCATTCGCCTTTTAGATCAAGAGTTGGCGAGGTTAATGAACCCGAAGGGAATGCTGATCCTCTCCGGGATTCTGGCAGAACAGGAGGATGAGATGAAAAAGAGTTTGGAAAAGGCAAAGCTACAAATTATTGCAGAGCGTAGGATTGAAGATTGGTTGGGGCTTGCAGTTCGATTTGGGTAGGGGCGGGGTTACCCCGCCCTGTGTCACGCCATGTCTTTGCCCGTCGGCTGCCAAAGCTCGATAGCATTTCCCTCAGGGTCAGACAGCCGTGCGAATCGCCCGTTTGGATATTCATTTGGATCTGGCTCGACCTCAATCCCAGCGGTTTGCAATTGCTTGACCATCGCGTCTAGGTCGCGCACCCGAAAGTTAACCATCCACCTTTTCTTGGTTTTCCGAAATGATAGGTATCGTTCGGAAATGGTTGGAAGATGTAGGCCCCGCTTCTTGCGTCCAGGGCTGATCGTCATAGCTTTGTGGCGTCAGCGCCACCCCGAGATGGTCAACGTACCATTTCGCTAAGCCGACTGGATCCCGCCGATCCCAGCTACCTTTTCCATACCCGCTCCTGTGAATTTACCTTTGCATCCAGCGTTCCAAGCCTTCGGGCGGCTGGTATGCAGCCAGCGCGTCCAGCAATTCCTCTGGGCGTTCGGCCTGGCTGTATAACTTCTGGTGCTCCCAAAACGTGAAACCTTCTTTGTTGGCATGCGCCAAGAATTTCAAGAGATCATCGAAGTAGGAGTACACGTTCAATAACCCAACGGGTTTGCGATGAAGCCCGATCTGAGCCCAGGTCAATGTTTCGAACAGTTCCTCCAGCGTGCCGAATCCTCCGGGAAGCGCCACGAACGCGTCGGCCAGTTCGGCCATGCGCGCCTTGCGAGTATGCATGCCATTCACCAACTCCAGCCGCGTCAACCGGCTGTGCGCCATGCTGGGCTTGTTGAAGTGTTCGGGCAGCACGCCGATTACCTCGCCACCCGCGTCCAACACGGCATCAGCCACCGCGCCCATCAACCCCGTGCTGCCGCCGCCAAAGATCAGTTGCAACCTGCGCCCCGCCATCACTTCACCCATATGGCGCGCCACCTCGATGTATTTGGCGCCGACCTCGTCGGAGGAACCGCAGAACACGCAAACAGCCTTCATTCCGTTTCTCTTTCTTCTGCTTCTTCCAGTAATTGCTTGTCCTTCTTGCTCAATTCCGCGTGCTCTAATAAATCGGGTCTGCGCTGGGCGGTGCGCAGCAAGGACTGTTGCCGCCGCCAGCGCACGATGCGGCCGTGATCACCGGATTTTAGAACTTCAGGAACGGCCCAGCCCCGAAATTCAGGCGGACGCGTGTAGTGTGGGTGCTCCAGTAGGCCGCTTGCGTGTGAATCGGTGATGGCACCGGTCGGGTCACCCAAAGCGCCTGGAAGCAGCCTTGCTACCGAGTCAATAATGAGTAGTGCGGGCAATTCACCCCCAGTAAGCACATAATCGCCCACCGAAATTTCATCGCTAACCAAGTGCTCGCGTACTCGCTCGTCCACGCCTTCATAGCGGCCGCAAATCAGCGCAAAGTGCTCGTGTGCGCTCAGTTCTTGAGCCACTTGTTGGTTGAAAATCCGGCCTTGAGGACTCAGTAGGATAATGGGAATCACTGGCTCGGCGCCCAAGACTCCCTCCACGGCGGCGAAGATGGGTTCGGGTTTCATCACCATGCCCCCTCCGCCGCCGTAGGGCTCATCGTCGGTGACCTGGTGCTTGTCGGTGGCGTAATCGCGGATATTGTGCAATTTCACTTCCAGCAATCCCGCCTGCCGGGCGCGGCCCAGGATGCTGGCATCCAGATAAGGTGGGAACAATTCAGGGAATAGCGTGAACACATCAATGCGCATGGAGGCATAATTCTAACCCCGTCATTCCGGGGCGCTTGCCCCAAGCCTGATACCGCGGTAATTCAAGCGCTTAATAGTTCTCTCACCGCCTTTCCTTGACGCTGGTTTTGCGCAAACGGTAGAATTTCCCCATGTATTTGCGAGGCAGCCGCTGGCATATGCAGCGGCAGCGAACCAAACGCCGGACGAACCCGGCGTTTATTGGGTTGCTGGCCATGCTCATTGTGGCGGCCATTTACTTCAACCAATACGTAGTGCCCACGCTGCCGCTTCCTCAGGCGCCCACGCTCACCCCAACATTGGACCCCGAATCCTACATGAATGCCGGCGCCGCATCCTTTGCCGAAGGCAACTTGTTGCAGGCGATTACATCTTACGAGCAGGCTGCCATGGCCGATCCCGGCAATCCGGCCATCTATATCGAACTGGCCCGCGTACAGGTGCTCGCTGGACGCTATGAAGCGGCGCAAACCAGCGCCAGCAACGCGCTGCTACTCAGCCCAGACAATCCAACGGCTTTGGCCATCCTCGGACAGACTCTGAACTTCCTCGGCGACCAAGCTGGCGCAGAAGCGGCGCTCAAACGGGCCTTGGCGCTGGACGCTAACAACGCCATCGCGCATGGATATTTCGCGGAATTGTTGGCGGATCGGGAGCAGTATTTGCAGGCAGGAGAGGAATCGCGGCTCGCAGTTGACTTGGACGGTAACTCACTGGAAGTGCGGCGCTCGCGCGGTTACGTTCTCGAGGCCACTGGTAACTACGCGGAGGCCGCCTTCCAATATGAAGCCGCTCTGGCGATCAACGACCGCATCGCTGATTTGCATTTGTCGCTGGGTCGCGCCTATCGCGCCCTGGAACGATACGATGATGCCATCAACGAATTTGTCATTGCTGACTCGCTGAATCCCACGGACCCCCTGCCCAATACGTACACGGGCCTCATCTACATCACCACTGGTGAATTTGGCAAAGCGGTACAAGCGATGTTGCAAGCCGTCTCGGAGGATCCAGCGAACCCGGTTCGCTATGCGAACTTGGGAGTGGCGTATTATCGCAATCAACAGCCCATAGAAGCGCTCGACGCGTTGCATTTGGCTATCCGCGGCGGAAATACAGCAGATGGCGTCGCAGTGTCGGGCTTACTGCTTGACAGTGCCGATGTTGTTCCTTACTTCTATATCTATGGTTTGCTCCTGGCGCGTGCCGGCCGCTGCTCTGAGGCTCTGCCGATTTCTCAGGTGTTGGGAAACCCGGAAGGCGCCTTCGCCGAGGATGAGGTAGCCGTCAGCAATGCCGAGGAAATGGTTCGCATCTGCGAAGAGCAAGTTGACGTCCCACTAACGGAAACTCCGCTTCCATCTGCAGTTCCGCAACCCACCGCGCCGGAAGAGATGGTGCCGGCGCCAACCACCACCTATTAACTGATATGCGCGTTCGTCAGCGACGCTCCACTCTTTTTCACGATTCGGGTCCCACGTCGAATCCGTATCGATTGATCTTATGGGGCATGTTGATCATGGCTGGCCTCTACTTGATGTGGAACATCGACACGGGAAAAGTTCAGCCATTATTTCTTCCTACTCCCACGGCCACGCGCAGCGCGATATCCTATCGAGAAGAAGGGACCGCGTTCTTTGAGGCCGGTAATCTCGACTTGGCAATTCAGGCATATCGAGACGCGTTAGCTGAAAATCCCGATGATTATGTCGGCTGGACAGAATTGGCGCGCATCCAGACTTATTCCTCAGCTTTGCTAACCCAGGAACGCCAACGCGATCGCCTTGCTGAAGCGCTAGCCAGTATCGACAAAGCTGTCCAGCTTGCTCCAGAGGACAGCTCGGCCCATGCAGTGCGAGCTTTTGTCTTGGATTGGACCGCGGGCGCCTCAGGAACTACAGCCGAGTACGAGGCAAACATAGCCGAAGCAAGTACGGAAGCCGTGTTGGCCCTGCAATTGGACAATAACAACGTGCTGGCCTTGGCTTATCAGGCTGAGATTTATGCAGACCAACAGCAATATTCTCAGGCGGCGGAATACGCTGAGCGCGCAATGGCGCTGGATCCTAATTCACTGGATACGTTGCGCGTGAATGGCTATGTACTGGAATCGACTGAGAATTATGGTGCGGCCATCGAACAATATAAACAAGCCGCCGCGGTGGCTCCTAACCAAACCTTTTTGTACATCCGCATCGGCCAGAATTATCGCGAACTGGGTTTGTACGATGAGGCCCTAGAATATTTCGACCGTGCGGCTAGCATCAACGAAGTGCTGGGCATCGATGACCCATTGCCTTACATTGCTATCGCCAAGACCTATTCCCGCATGGGCGAATTCTTTGCCGCCGCACTCAATGCTGAAAAAGCCGTCGACCTGGATCCTACCAACCCCGACTGGTACGGCCAGCTAGGCATCATCTACGATAGAGCTCGTAACTTCGAGAGCGCCGTGCTGGTCTTGCGTTGCACCGTGGAGGGCTGTTCCGACGTCCAAAACAGTGCCGATAGCGATGGACGCTGGACAGTTTCCGTAGAGGGCTTGCCTTTGGATAACAATACGGTGGTGTATTACTACACCTATGGCGCCCGGCTGGCGGCTTTGAACCAGTGCGAGCAGGCCCTGCCTGTCCTGGATATCGTAAGTTCCACCTATCCTGACGATGCCATCATCATGCTGATTGTCAACGAAAGTTACACAGTATGCGAAAACCTGGCTGCCAGCTCTAACTCCAACCAATAGATATCAGAGTTTTGTAAGAATTTTTACGGGGAAGGCAGATTTTGGCGTAGTTTTGTCAAGCCCATCTTGACTCATATTTCCAAAATGGTATGATTGGAGTTAGCACTCAACGAGCTTGAGTGCTAAATCTGTGTAAAACGCCAAAGCGCGTAAAGATATCTAACTTTCAGGAGGCATTGTATGGCTATATCACTCAAACCGCTCGCCGACCGTGTGTTGGTGGAGCCCATTGAGGACGAGGAAGTCACCCCGGGTGGCATCGTTCTCCCTGAGACCGCCAAGGAGAAACCCCAGCGCGGCAAAATATTGGCTGTGGGGCCCGGAGGGCGCGATGAGGACGGCAAGCTCATCAGCATGGAAGTGAAGGTGGGCGAAACTGTACTGTTTGCCAAATACGCCGGCACCGAGATCAAGTTGGAAGGCAAGAAAAGATTGATCTTGCGTCAATCGGATCTGCTGGCAATTGTGGCTTAATCTGCAAGTTCATTTGAAATTGTAAGGAGAATCGATTTATGGCAAAGATACTCGCCTTCTCAGAAGAAGCACGCCGCCACCTGTTACGCGGTGTGGACTCCGTTGCCGAAGCGGTGGTCACCACCTTGGGCCCCAAGGGCCGCAATGTGGCCTTAGACCGAAAATTCGGCGCCCCCACCATCACCCACGACGGTGTGACGGTGGCCAAGGAAATAGAGCTGGAAGACCCCTTTGAGAATATGGGCGCCCAGCTGCTCAAAGAGGCCGCCTCCAAAACCAATGACATCGCCGGCGACGGCACCACCACCTCAACGCTGTTGGCGCATGCCATTGTCACCGACGGCATGAAGAACCTGGCTGCCGGCGCCAACCCGATGATGCTTAAGCGCGGCATCGAAGCTGCCACCAAAGCTGTGGCCGATGAAATCACCAAGACGGCCATTGAGCTGAAGACCAAAGCGGATATCGCTAACGTGGCTTCGGTTTCCGCGCAGGATCGTGAGATCGGCGAATTGATCGCCGACGTGTTCGATAAGGTCGGCAACGACGGCGTCATCACCGTCGAAGACTCGCAGGGCCTGCAATTCGAGACCGAATACGTCGAAGGTATGCAGTTCGATCGCGGCTATCTCTCCGCATACTTCGTCACCAATCCGGAGAATATGGAAGCGGTGATCGAGGATGCCCAGATCCTGATCCACGACAAGAAGATCTCCGCTGCTCAAGACATGGTGCCCTTGCTGGAGAAGTTGGTCCAGACCGGCAAGCGCAACCTGCTGATCATCGCCGAAGACATCGATGGTGAAGCGCTGGCTACCCTGGTGCTGAATAAACTGCGCGGCATGCTGAACGTGCTGGCTGTGAAGGCTCCTGGCTTCGGCGACCGCCGCAAGGCGATGCTGCAGGATATCGCCATCCTCACCGGCGCCACCGTGATCTCCGAAGAAGTTGGCCGCAAACTGGAATCCGCTACACTGGAAGACCTTGGCCAGGCCGAGAAAGTGGTGTCCGACAAGGACGATACCACTATCATCGGCGGCAAGGGCGATGCGAAAGCTATCAAAGGCCGCATCGAAGAGATCCGTGTGGAGAAGGAAAACAGCACCAGCGACTACGACAAAGAGAAGCTAGATGAACGTCTCGCCAAGCTTTCCGGCGGCGTGGCTATCATCCGCGTGGGCGCAGCCACCGAGACCGAGCTGAAGGAAAAGAAACACCGCGTGGAAGACGCTGTCTCTGCTACCCGCGCTGCCATTGAGGAAGGCATCGTGCCCGGCGGCGGTGTGGCATTGATCAATGCGCGTGCCGCCCTCAACAAGGTCAAGCCCGAAGACGACGATGCCAAGGTGGGTGTGCAGATCGTCCGCATGGCTCTTGAGATGCCCATGCGTCGCATTGCCGAGAACGCAGGCCACGATGGGGCGGTAGTCCTCGACACCGTGTTGCGCAAACAGGCAGAGGACAAGAACAAGAACATTGGCTACGACGTGTTGGCCGAAGACTATGTGGACATGGTCGAGAAAGGCTGGATCGACCCCGCCAAGGTAACCCGCGGCGCGCTGGAGAATGCAGCTTCCATCGCGGCTATGATCCTGACCACCGAAGCTTTGATAACCGACAAGCCGGAGAAGGAGAAACCCGCTCCGCCTCCGATGCCGGAATACTAAGTTGGTGAAAATCTAGTAAAGGGTGATTTTGGAAAAACTGGAGTAAGCTACTAAAGTACACAGAAAAACAAATCTGTTTGCAAAACAGACCCCTGCCCACTACGGGGGTCTGTTTTGCTTTTAAGTTGGAACGTTCATCCCAAACCTCTTTCAGCGCCTCACACACCAGATTCAGATTGTTTTGTGGCTAAGCGATGCTTACTGTTTCAAATAATGATGAAAGTCGGCTCGCGAGCACAAGGGAAGCTGTTCATCAGACTCGAGACTGTCTACTAAAAAAGCCACGGTATTTTATCGGCATGAAAGACCCCGTGGTGCCTCAATAGAAAATATTACCGAAGGGTGGGGCGTTGAGGCAATGCGAGGCCTTGCAAAATTGCAAAGCCTAAATTATCGTTGAGGCTATGACGGGTGGACAGGCAGGGAGATCGGGCGGGAACCAGAAAGCAACCACACCACAGCATTGGCGAGGAGTGAGATGAAAAACATAGCGTTTTTTCGTATGCTCTTGGGCAGCTTGTTTCTGGTGTTGTTGTTAGGCGCAGTGTTGCCAATTACGGCGTTGGCGGATGGCGGTAATCCGCCTGCCGATCCTGCTCCAACCGACACGACCAGTGTCGCCGAATCGTCCAATGATGAGGCTGACGAATCAGAGGTTGTTTCGATTGAACCCTCGTCCTCAGAGGAGTTGCCGGAATTGAACGAAAATGCGGCCAGCGATGCGGGCGGGACTGCGGCCGCCGATGTTAATGAGATCTCTTCTTCAGTAGAGCTAGATGTTGAAGCTCTCCCCACAGATGGAACGCCAACCCTGGAGGAGGGTGAGGCCGAAATCGCGGGCGAGACCGCCAACGAGGGGCCAAATCCCGAAAATGTGGCCGCCACCATCCTTGAGGAGGAGCCCGTGGCTGGTCAGCCTGAGGACTTGGCGAGTATTGAAATTGCGGTTGCAGACGAAACCGGCGAAGCCCTGCCCTTGGCCTCAGAAGCCGCTGCCGAAATTCTGGCTTCCGGCGATCCGATCTGGTGCCCGGTTTCCGTGGCGGTGCCGAAGCCGAACAGCGGTGGCTGCACGGCATCATTTACCAGTTTGGCCGATTTGTTCGCTGAATTGACCGCACATCCAAAGAATGTAGATGGCACGATATGGATCGAGAAAGACTACAGCAGTGGCGTAGACGCCACGTTGGATGGAGCGAATATCAACCTGGCGACCATGCGCAATTTCAAGCTCACCCTCAAGGGTGGCTGGAATGGATGCGGCGTTAATCCTCCGGCAACTTGTGTGGGCACTATCGATACATTGAGCCCCTCCGAAATCACTCATCAGGTGAATATCCTCGCCTGGAACAACGACGTGACCCTTAGCGATCTGCTGATTACCGATGTTTCGGGTGATGGATCTGCGCTGTCGGTAGCAACAACCGGAACGATCACGCTGACCCGCGTCGAGGTGAGTGACAACGATGGGCCCGGAGCCCGTTTAGATAATACGGCCGGCACAAAAGACATCAGCATTACTGCCAGCACGTTTAACAACAATGCCGATGGCGACGGTCTGAACGTGACTTCGAATGGTTTGGTGACCCTCAAAGATGTAGAGGCAACCCATAACGGAGCCGGCGGCGCTTCCATCAACAACGTTTCATTGACTTTGAAAAACGTTACCCTTCTGGGTACCAATGTGTTCTCGGAAAACCTGGGTCACGGTCTGGAGATCCGTAGCAGCGGTCAAGTCAACCTCAGCAATTTGGTCAACAATGTCAATGGCAACTACGGTTTATGGATTGATAATTCAAGTTCCACAAAGACGGTAATTATTTCTGGGACCAATGAATTCAAATTCAACGGCGGGGGATTAAAAGTCCTTTCCAACGGGGCGATCACGATTAACAACATTACCGCCACCAACAACTCGGTCTTCGAAGGGGCGCTTATAGATAATTCAGGGGGCCTGGCCGCCAATGTCGCGCTGACAGGCACAAACGTGCTTAATTTCAATCAACTGGATGGATTACACATCTTGAGCAAAGGTGTCATCACCCTTAATAAAACGACAGCCAGCGATAATGGTCTAGGCGGAGTAAATGGATATGGCGCGTGGTTAGATAATTCCGATGCCACCTCGGCCAGGGCGATCGTCATTAATACTGGGACTTTTAGCGACAACCTTGAAGGCGGTCTGCTGGCGACCAGCAAGGGAGCCATTACTATCTCCAAATTGGTTGCGAATGGAAATGAGGGCACGGGGGCTGAGCTGAGTAATCTGGGCGCCGATCCCCTGGCCCCTCAAAATATCGTGTTGACAGGTTCGGTGGCTGCAAGCCTCAATGAGGGGGCAGGGCTTGACATCCACAGCCTCGGAGCGATTACCCTGGCTTTGGTAACTGCAAACGGCAATCAAGGGGACGGGGCGATCTTGACCGCAGCAAAATCGGTCACGATTACTGGCACGAGTAGTTTCAATGAGAACGGAGCGGCTGGTTTAAGTATCACCAGCAAGGGGTGGATTACGCTAAGCAATATCACCGCAAACTCGAATATCGATCAGGGCGTCTTATTGGATAACAACTTCGAAGGCTCAACTGGAAACGTGAGCATCAACGGCGTCAGCGAGTTCTCGAAAAATCACAAGACCGGACTGCAAATATCAACCCGCGGATCTGTCCTGATTACTAATCTTCACGCACTTGGAAACCTGGCCAAGGGAGTCGCCATTGATAATTCTGTCGATGGGTTTCAAGGTTCCGTAACTGTAGGCACTATGCTGTTAAATTGGTGCAACGAAATTTCCCTGAACGCATCGTCGGGGTTGGAAATCTCCAGCAACGGCACGGTGACTTTGACCAATGTATGCGCCTCCGGAAATGGCAGGTTCGAAACTCCGGGCTACGGCGCGGTGATCGACAATAGCACCGCCAATTCCCCTAAAGCGGTGGTTTTGAACGGGGTAAATTCATTTACTGACAACTACACAGGCGGAATCCAAATACTGAGCAATGGAAGCATTAAGGTGGCTAATTTGACCGCCTCCAATAGCATCCATGGGTTTGGGGCAACTTTGGATAACGCCAGCGACGTAAACAAACCTCAATCGATTACCTTCACGGGATTCAATCAAGTTTCCGCCAATTATGGAAACGGTTTGACCGTGACCACTTACGGCGCCGTCCTCATCAATAACCTGACGGCCAGCAGCAATGGCGCCAACGGCGGCAGCGGATATGGCGCCTGGTTGGATAACTGCAATATGATCGATGGCGAATGCAACACCGTGACTCCTCAATCGATCACGCTGACCGGGCGAAACTCTTTTTCAAGCAATATGGGAAACGGGCTCAAGATACTTGGCCTTGGGGCGATCATGGTTAATAACGTAGGCGCTACCTCCAATAGCGGTACCGGAGCTATCCTGAATAATGATTTCGATGGGGCGGTGGGTGGTATCACGATTACGGGAACCTTCAATGTCTTTAGCAATAATGCGAATGGGCTCGAGGGTACCAGCCGGCGCGCCATCAGCATCTCTAATCTAGAAGCCTCGTCCAATACCGGTTATGGCGCAAGCCTAAGCAATTATGCTAACCCGCCTTCTCCTCAAGGCATAACCATAACCGGGTACGCGATTTTTGATGACAACGGTAGTGGGCACGGATTGTTTGTAAGAACCTGGGGAGCTATCACCATCCAAAATCTCAGCGCTTCAAATAATGGCGCGCAAGGCGCCACCCTGGATAATGCCGAGGCCGGCGCAACCGGTGCAGTGACGCTGACAGGAATTCAGACGCTCGTCGACAATGATGGTTCCGGTCTCGAAATTATCAGCAACCGGGCGGTGACGATCAGCAACATTACTGCTTCGCTGAACAATAATTACGGGTTATCCATTGACAATAAGGCTGCCGGCCTAGTTTACGATGTGACCCTCACGGGAAGCAATACATTCAGTGAAAATGATCGGATTGGATTGGATATCCGCACCTACGGCGCCATAACGCTCAACAACATCACCGCAAACAAAAATGGCCTTGATGCCTTGGAGGATTTTGGCTATGGTGCCTATTTGGATAATCAGACCGGCGCGACTACAGCCAAACCGATTACCCTGACAGGCGCCAATACCTTTAATGAGAACTTCGAAGACGGCTTACTGGCTCTATCTCTGGGGCAGATCAAGGTGAATTCGCTTTCGGCAATTGGGAATAGCGGCGACGGGGTCAATCTCGATAACCGGTTAGGCACGGCCGGCATTGCTTTGACGGGAGTGAATAATTTTCAAGACAATGCGGGTTACGGTTTGCTCGTGCTCAGCCGGGGCAGCATTTCAGTAGTCAACTTGACTGCCAATCTCAATCGTTCCGGCGGCGCCAAGGTGGATAATTCAGGATCAAGCTTCGCTGCAACTGTGTCCATCAGCGGCATAAATACCTTCAGTGCAAATGGAACTGTAGATGTCGAAGGAGCGGGTCTGCTGGTAAAAAGTCGCAGCACTATCACATTGAGCAATCTGACTGCCGATGGCAATCTCTTTTATGGCGTCCAATTGGACAATCAGACCAATGCGCTGGGAACGCCCTCGATTAGTCTGACAGGCGTCAATTCTTTCTCTGGCAACAGGAGTACGGGATTGTTCGTCCAGGCTGGCGGAGATGTCAATCTCTCCAAACTGGTTGCCGATGGCAATACCGGGGATGGCCTGTTCGTCGCTTCGGTCAAGAATGTGAGCCTGACCTGCGGGAGTCTGACGGCCAATGAGGGAACCGGGGTGACCATTTATGCTCTTACCGGAACGGTCACCCTCAAAGGTGTGTTCGCTTACGGAAACGATGATCCCCTGGGCGGCAACTCCGACGTGCACGCCGGAAAACTGGTGACGTCTCTCGGCTGCCCGCTGAAGTAAGAGGCGGTTGCATCCAAACCCGCCTCTAGCCTGATTGGTTGCATTGCGCAACAAGATCTGACGAGCTACCGCTTTCGTGGGCCTAACGGTTTATGGCAAATACCCAGCCTTTCAATTAAGAGCTGACCTGTAAGCTTTCAACATAAGCACAGTCTCTGAGCGAAGTTTGTTTTTCACCCAAACCTTTTCCTTCTCCCCCAGCAGCTCGCCCAAGCCTTGCAGGATTTGGTTGTCTTTCACCTCTTCGATGATAGAGATGCAATCCTCCAAATAGGGCTTGACGGCCTGGCCTGTTCTTAATCGAACCACCTTTTCATCAATGTCCCAGATTTCTTTGGCAAAAAACCAGATGTCGTATATATCCCGCATCGCAATTTCCTTGCGAGTGGTCAGGGCCGCCAACTTGCTGGCAAATAAATAGGGCTTTTTCCCCACCATCATCGATATGCCTAAATAATCTTTGAGTTCAAAATGCTCTTCGATGCTGGGTATGAGAAGACGGGTATTGATTTCGATCTTGATGTTCCTGTCCTTTTCCCTGTAAGTAAGCAGCCAAAACAAAGTGTGCCGCTTTATCTGGCTTTGCTTGATTTGGCAATGCCTTCTGGCAATATTCTGAATGGCTTCGCCTACCCGGGAAAGAATCTCCTGTTTCGTGGCGAAAAGGTCGAAATCCAAATCCACGGAAAAGCGCGGCAGGCCGTAGAAAATATAAGCGCAGGTGCCTCCTTTCAGGCCTAAAAGCCCGGCGATGGAGGTCGTCGAATAGATGTCCTGCAAAATCCTTCCCATAATAAGCTGGTGCTTTTCTCTATTCAGCATATTCCTTTTGATATCCTATTAGACGCTTGAGCAACTGCTTGTTTTTATAAATCGAAATTAGCTGTTTGCATTTTGTCCAATCGACCGGGGAAAGGTTATCGAAATAATAGGTTGGGAACAGATAAATCATGTCGAGGAAGGCTCTTTCGGGCTCGGCGATGCTGTAGTTTTCCTTGAACAGGGTGCCAGCTGGATTGAAAAGGACGACATCCTTGAGTTTCCTGAACGTGAACTTGTGCCCGTCGACCTGCAGAGCGGCCGAACGCTTGGCAGCCACAAAGATCGTCTCGTAGTGCTGGAAGATCATTCCGGCTTCCCGAAGAACGGTTTCGAAACTAATGTAGGATGGTGCATAGATACTCGTCGCCAATTCCCTGGGGTTGTAATCTTTGCCAAGGGCGAAGATGCTTCGGCTTAAGCGAATGAGGATCCCTCGTTTGGCGTAGTAGGCCGCTTTTGCCTTTAGATGATCATAGTTGGTTTCCTGCCAAATGAGGGCCAAATCCTTGAGGGTAACGACGGTTTTTTTGGTTTGGTAAAGCCTTACGACTGGATTTCTCATAACTTTATAACACCGAAGCGATAAAATTTATTACTTCCATGATAAATTATTGCGCTGCGGATGTCAATAGCGGACCCATAATTTGCGAGGTGGGTATAAGGGTTGGCTAAGGAAAGCAGGGACATTTGCCCCTTGCGTTTTTGTAAGGATAGTTTTAGCATCAAACTCAGATTAAGCCCGAAAGGGAGGAAGGCGGCGGGTTTCTTTGGCCGCAGATTAGTGCTTGATTTTTCCCCTAAGTAGTCTCAAGAAGGAGAAAACATGAAACCAGCATTTTTGCGCGTCCTGACCAGCGCCATTCTCTTGGCGTTCCTGTTCGCTGCGGCATTGCCCGCAGCTGCCTTCGCCGACGAAGGCACCCCGCCGCCCACGGAGGAACCGGCGCCGCCGCCTGATGACGGCAGCGAGCCGGCCCCCGAGGAGGTTGCCTCTGATCCTGTCGAGGAAGCCGCGCCGAGCGAAGAGATAGCTCCCGAGACTGTTGAGGAAGCCGCGCCTAGCGAAGAGGTTGCCTCCGATCCTATAGAGGACCCTGCGGCGAGCGAAGAGATTGCTCCCGTCGAGAGTCCCGAAGAGGCTGCCTCCAGTGAAACTGCGGCAGAACCCGAGGTCGTCGAGGAGCCAGTGGTTGATGAACCAGCCATCGAGGATCCTGGCTTACTGCTCTCCGAGTTGCCGGAAGGCACTGAAGTGGTGGTGCTGGATGAGGCTGGCGAACCCCTGTCCCTGGCTAGTGAAGAAGCCGCGGATCTGCTTGCTACTGGCGACCCGATTTGGTGCCCAAGCGGCATGACGCCGGCGGCCGGGCCTGATGTATGGGCTGGAGGATGCTCTCCGTCGTTCTTGGGTCTGGATGAACTGGAAGCCTGGCTGTACACGTATGACCCTACAGTCAATGGCGTGATCTGGATCGAAAAGACTTATGCCGATCCGAGCGGGCTTGATCTGGATGGGGGCTTTCTGACCAACATGGCGATCAAAACCTTGGCGGTTAAAGGCGGGTGGACCGGTTTGGGAACTGCGACAGTTGATACGGCAAATCCCTCCGAGGTAAACGACTTTATCTGGATCTATAACTGGGCCAACGATGTGACCCTCAGCGATATCATCATCGATTCAACAGATAATACGGGCCTATATATCGATACCTCTGGCAAGGTCACTCTTACGCGGGTGGATGCTACCAACAATGACGGACACGGTGCTTATATAGAAAATACTGATGGCACCAAGGACGTAATGATTACTGATGGTGAGTTTACGGGTAATGGCGAATTTGGTGGCAACGGCTTGGTGGTGTACTCCAAAGGGGCCATCACACTGGCCAACGTGATTGCAAATGAGAACTGGGAGAAAGGCGCACTGCTGGTTAACTGTGCCTGGGATGATGTATTAGGGTGCACAGGCGCAGCGAGCGCCAAGCCCGTCACCCTGACCAGCGGCGCCTTCGAATTCAATTACAACGGGGACAACGGCCTGGAGATCTATTCCGGTGGCGCCATCATGCTCAAAGACATGGACGTGATCGGCAATGCTGGCAGTGGGAACAATGGCCTCTGGCTGGACAACACAGCCGGCACGGGAATAGTCAGCCTCACCGGCACCAACGTCATTTCGGAGAACGCACCCGGCGGGCTGGTAGTTTTTAGCAATGGAGCTGTCACGGTTAACAATCTGGTGGCCAATTCCAATGGTTCCTGGTCGGGCGCGTACATCGATAATTCGACCGCCGGTTCAGCGCAACCGGTGACCCTAACTGGGTTCGTGGAAGCCAAATTCAATGGCCGCGGACTGCATATCCTTTCCAATGGCGTGATCACCCTGAACAACGTGAACGCCTCCAACAATACCAACAATTGCGAGGAATGCGGCGGCGCCTACCTTAGAAACGATTTTGCGTTCACTTCCGGGGTCAGCATATTGGGCACCAATATCTTCAACGACAACGGCGCCGGCGGGCTGACTGTTTGGAGTAAGGGAGTTATCAACATCAACAACCTGACGGCCAATGGAAACTCCATGTACTGTGTTTTGAATGAGGACGATGAATGCGATGGGTTTGACGGCGGCGACGGCGCTTATCTTGATAATCACAATGCTGTTACTCCAATGGCCGTCACCATCACCGTGAGCGGCGGCAACACGGACACCGAGTTGAAGGGTAATGAGGGTGACGGCATTCAAGTACTAAGCAAGGGTGCGATTAGCCTGAGCGGAGTAGTAGCTTGGAGTAACGGCTACGGCGGCTACCTGGATAACTGGTGGGACGGCGCGGTTGGCGGCATCAGCTTCACCGGCTGGGGCGCGAGCTTTAGCTACAACGACAACTATGGGCTTGAGGCGTACAGCAAAAGTGCCATTACCGTCGCTCACTTGTATGCCTGGGGTAATGGTGGATACGGGGCTTACATAGAAAATATGGGGAATGTGACCTTTAGCGGAGATAGCAGCTTTGGTGATAACGGGGGCAGCGGCCTGGAGATCGCCAGCCATGGCGCTATCTCCCTGAACACCTTGTACGCTGCTCGCAACGCCGGAATAGGTGTTGACCTATACAACGCATACGAAGGTATTTCACAAAATGTCAATTTAACAGGTGCTAGCTACGAGTTCCAAGAGAACGCCCTCGGGCTGGTCATCTCTTCCTTTGGCACTATCACGATCGCCAACATCAACGCTCATGACAACGGGGACTTTGGCGCAGTGCTGGATAACTGCCTGCAGGAAGGCGGCGCATGCTGGAATCCGGCGGCCAAGACAGTTACCTTGACCGGGGACAATACCTTCGAACGCAACGAATGGACTGGCCTGGATATCAGCAGCAAGGGCAGCATCACGATAAATAATGTGATCGCCAGTGACAACGGCGGGTTTGGCGCCTACTTGGATAACCAGTGGCCAGGCGCCGTTGGCGCAGTTAATGTCAATAACACTCCCACCTATTGGCCGGAATTCTCCGGCAATGGGATGGACGGCCTGACGATTTACAGTAATGGGGCTGTAACGGTCAAAGACCTGGACGCTTACGATAATGGTTGGTGGGAGGACACATCCTACACTTTCGGGTACGGCGTTTATATCAACACTTACGGTAATGTCATGCTGGGTACCAGCCGCTCCGGATGGTGGAATAGCTTGAGCAATAACTTCCTGTCTGGTTTGGAAATCTACACCAGTGGGACTGTAACGCTCAGCAATCTGACCGCCTGGGGTAATGGTTGGGAAACTGAAGATCCTGAATACATCCCGTACGGCTATGGGGCCTATATATGGAATGCTGATGGAGTTCTGAAAGCCGTCACGCTGAACAGCACCAATGGTGTTAACTATTTCGCTGATAACGCCTCTGGCGGTCTGTACATTTACACCGGTGGGGCGGTCACACTCAACAACGTGGAGGCTAGAGACAATGGCATTCGCACGGAGGCCGGAGACGGCGTCCATGTGGATACCTGCCTCTGGAACGATGTATCGTGTGATATCACCAGCGCGCCGCAGGCTGTGAATGTCAAGGGCAACAATGTATTCGAGAACAACTGGAACAACGGCCTCAGTATCCAGGCGAAAGGCGCCATCACCGTCAATAACATCGACGCCAATTACAACGGCGATGGGGCTGAGCTATACAACTGGTTCACCGGCCCATCCACGCCGCAGAATGTGACCCTAACCGGTTATGGTAACTTCTTCGGCAACTACAACAACGGTCTGGATATCCAAACCTATGGCACCGTGCTAGCTGCTAACCTGGACGCGGAGGACAATGGGCAGGGAAGTGGAGATTATGGTACCGGCGTTTACATCGATAATTACCTGGGAGTTGTCCATACTCCGAAACCCATTACCCTGACAGGCAACAACTACTTTGGTAACAACTGGGATGGCGGCTTGGAGATCCATAGTCTGGGAGCTATTTCGTTAGCCAACTTCAGGGCTTGGAACAACTGGTTTGGCGTGCTCCTAGACAACAATGAACTCGGCGCCTCGGGCGGCGTAACCTTCACCGGAACCGGCAGCCACACTACCAATGACAACTGGACATTTGGACTTGACCTGTCCACATTGGGTGCTATCAACATCAACATCAGTGATATGTGGGCCAACGACAATGGTTCCTTCGGCTGGCATCTGGATAACCACGAAGCTGACGGAACGCCTGGAGTTACCATGACCAGCCCCAATCCAGGATGGGCCTTCGACTTCTACAGTAACGGCGACTACGGCCTCTGGATCGAAAGCAAAGGGAATATCAGCATCACCGGGCTTGACGCCACC